>JAYUBV010000128.1:0-7716 GCA_043740655.1 Pseudomonadota bacterium
AAAAAACGACGGTGACGAGTGATAGACGTAGATACTTGGACATTTCTGGATCCCCCTAATGATGTGCGGCCTTCAAATTTCTGTTCGCACGCCCTAAAGTGCGAGCAGAGTCCGAAAAAGCAATCTCCGTTCCACCTGACGCGAACCTAGACACTGGTCACACAAGTGGACGGAGGGCGCTTTTACGTCACTTTTCGCGGACGTTTGCCGTCAAAGGTCGGCCATCACCGCGCTCCTAGTAATGTGTTTGAGCCCGCCGGAGACCCGCTCGCCGATGGCACAAATCGTGATGTAGCCCTTCCCGGGGATTTTTGTTTTTTGGGGAGGCACCGCTGTGAAAACGTTCTTATTGATTCTCTTGGTCGCAGGACTTGCGATCACCAACCACTACGTACACTCGTTGGAAGATTCCAACCGTGAGCCCAAGTCTATGGAGTTTCCGAGGGTTCGGGAACAGAACGACGTGGACAACATCCTGGACGATTATCAGGTCTACCTGAAGTACGTCCTTGAAGTAGGTAACCAGACCAACCGTAAGCAGGCTCAGCGCCTAGATACTCTATTCCGCGAATTGAAACTTCGGGACGAAGGGCAAGCCGCCCGTTTCCTCCGTGGCCTTCGCTTCGAGATGGTGCAGAAGTTAGAGATGTCGGGGATGTCGCCCGCCAGCGCTTCGACCAACAATGCATCCATCCGGTCGTGGGTAGGACGCTTCCTGCCGATATGGGCTCGTGAAGCGGACGAGTATCTCTTCCGCGCCCGCACCAACGCGATTGCCAAGCGTCAGATGAAAGAAAAAGTAGACTAACGGTTCCAGGGTAGGTTAGCGGCGGGAACCGCCGCTACATTTAGGGCAAAGAGAGAGACTTTCCGGTACTCCAAACGTTGCATCACGTACGATCAACGGGGTGACTTCCTGAAGGGCGTGGGCGCAAAAGGCGTGCTACCTTGGGGTTTCCCTAACCTCTAAACCGTGAACCGACTTAAACCACTGCCGCGTTTCATCGACTAATGACAAAATGGCAATGGGAGTCTCGCATACAAACGAGGCAATTCGAGTAATGTCATCAAACAAAGTTTCTGGAACAGTGTCCAAAACCCAGTAGCTACGAAGCGCCTGATTCTTTCTTTTTCATTATTTGAAATTTTTGCGGCAGGCATCGGGTCCCCCAAAAAAATAAACGACTAGGCGCATATTATACCTTCCGCGAGTTCCGATTTCACTTCGTTGTCATCGGGCGGTTCCGGTACAAAGCCCTCAGCTCTCTAATCACTTCTTTGATCCGCGGATGGCGCGCATCGCGCTCGTGGACGCACACGCATACTTTCATAATGCCGAACCACTTTGGGTCGATGGCGTCGTCCGTCACCCGGAGTAGATTCGACTTCTCTCCCATCCAAGCAGACAGCAAGGCGATCCCCAGGCCACCCTCGGCCAGGGCCTTAGCCACCTCGTGGCTGCCAACGCGAACGTAGCGCCCCTTATCGCCCCCCCGCTCTTCGATCACATCATCCAAGCTCTTCCCCGCGCCGCACATGCCTTCGCCGAATACAAAAATTTTGCTCGACGCCGTAATGGCCCCTTCCGCTGCGAATAATGCCATAGGGTCGGAAAATAGCTCGAATGCCACTACGTTTTCCTGGGGCTTGGGATTAGGAATCATGATGAGCCGTAATTTGCCCGCGGCGAGTTCCGCGGCAAGCTCCACGTTCGTGCGCCTCACGAGCAAGGAGAACTCCAATCGCGGAAAACGCTCCCGCAGCCGACGCAAGTAACCCGGCCATAAGTGGACGGCGTAGGGCTCCTTGGTCCCGATCTCGAGGTGGGTAAGCTCCGGGTCCCCCCTCTGAATCTCCGCCTCGATACGGGCAACCTGGAGCAAAAGCTCTCGGCTCTGCTCGAAGAGACGTTTTCCGGCCGCGGTGAGCTCGAGGCCCTTAGAGCCACGAACAAAAAGTGTCACCCCGAGGGACTCCTCGAGAATCTTCATGGCGCGCGAGAGGGACGGTTGCGAGATGGAAATTTTTTCTGCGGCCTTGGCGAGCGAGCCGGCTTCGGACACCGCTACGAAGTAGTGGAGCTTCTCTAAGTGATCCTGCAGCGGGTGCGACGAAGCCATTCGCAAACGCTATCACACGTATGCCTTTTTTCTAATTCCGCCCGCGGCGTAGAGGATTCAATCTAAATAAAAGAGATGCCCCGCCGGTGAGGTAACGCGACGACTCACCGGCGGGGTTTTATGCGTGAGTCATTGCGAGCGTAGCGAAGCAATCCCGTTGCTGGATCTTATTCCACGAGATTGGCCTGGCGTGTGCCCCGGGCTTCGCCCTCGCTACGACGGTTAGTTTTGGCCGAGCTTAGCGGTTTCGCCGCCATAGATAACGATCAGGCCGACGCGGCGGTTTTCCGAGCGCTCCTTGCTGCTGGCGCCTTCGACCTTGCCGTAGCTCAGCGCGGTAACGCGTTCAGCGTCAATGCCCTGCGAGAGAATGAAGTTCTTCACCGCAAAAGCACGGCGCTCGCCGAGCTTCAGGTTGTAAGCTTCCGAGCCACGCTCGTCGCAATAGCCTTCCACCTGTAAGCGAACTTTTTCGTTTTTGCGCAGCCATTCGACGGTCGGCATCAAAGCCTTTTTGCCGTCGGCGCGTAGCACCGCTTTGTCGAAATCAAAGAACGCCGATTTGGTGTCGAGGTACGGAAGATTATCTTCCAGCTCGGCTTTGCGGCCTTCCTTGCGATCGGCCTGCACGTTCATCAACGGCGACTCCATCGATTTTTCTTTGTGGCTACAATAGACGACGGTAAAGGCGCTGATGAAAACCGCTACCAGCCAAAGGTGGTGCGACCAGCGCCCGACCTTCTGGTGTTTCAGCATTTCCGCGGTCAGACGGCCTTTTCTACGAACCGATTTCTTTTTTACGGACATGGATCCCCCCGGATTTCAGTCCCCTCTCAAGGGCAAAGTAAAATTTGATGTATTCAACTTCTACGCCACCGCGAAGAGTGTCACCGCACGAGGCTTTTGAACCTAATCGCCGATCAGCGCGATGAGTCACATCCGATGGTGGAGACCATTCGCGGCGCCCGGCATGCGTTTTTGCGCCCTCCCCTTCCTTAACAACTGTTCGAATTGTTTTGGGGCGCGGCCCCCGGTCCTTTGTCCCTTCGTGACACGATTTATAGACAAACCCTAAACCCTGGAGATCCCTAATGCGCACGCTTCTATTAAGCGCGGTGCTTTGGCTTTCGGCCAACGCCCTCGCCGTTTCCGCGTTCGAACTACCCTGGATGAACCACGAGCACGGAGTCGGTACATTCAAATCCAAAGACCACCCCAACGCCGTCTTCGTCGTGGAGGCCTACTTCTTGGGCTGCCACTACTGCAACGAGAACGCCCAAAACGTAAATGACCTCGCCAGCAAATATGCCAATGACCCGCGCGTGAAAGTGCTGGATGTGGGCATCGATCGCAGCGATAGCCAGTACAAAGAGTGGATCAGTCGCCACCGCCCGAATCACCCCGTGCTTAAAGACGCGAACCGGAAGCTCGTTGGCCAGCTGGGCACGAGCGGCTACCCCTCGACTTACGTCATCGATGCCAAAGGCAAAGTTCTGACGAAAACGTCGGGAAGTTGGGAATCATCGGATAAAGTACAGCTGCAAAATGCGATCGACGCCGCGTTGAAATCGAAACCACAGTAAAAGCTTCCGTGGTAGGGGCCTTGCCCCAGCGGGGCCCCTAAACTACACTTTCCGGGTCAGTAAAATCACTTTTGGAGGCATTCAATGTCAGTCACCCGGTCCGCCACAATTTGGCTCGCAGGCTTCTTAGCACTCGCGGTCGTCTCTTGCTCCCCCTCGGTCGATTCGCTCAAGAAAATGATCATCGAGCATCCTGAAATCGTCACCGAATCGATGGAGAAAAATCCGGGCAAGTTTGGCGAAGCGATTCAGAAAGCCGCCTTCGAAGCTCGTCGTCAGGCCCAAGCCAAAATGGAAGACGACAAGAAGAAGGAAATGGAAGATCAGATGAAGAACCCGAAAAAGGTTCCCATCGTCGATCGTCCCCTCCGTGGCGACAAAGCCGCTCCGATGGTTCTCGTGGTCTACTCGGACTTCCAGTGCCCGTACTGCCAACGTGGCGCCGCCACGGTGGAAGAGCTGCGCACTAAGTACAAAGACAAGCTGCAGGTAATCTTCAAGCATCTACCTTTGGATTTTCATCCGATGGCGATGCCCGCCGCGAAACGCTTCGAAGCGATTGCGAAACAGAGCTCGGCCAAGGCCTGGGAGTTTCACGATTACCTCTTTAAGAATCAGCAGAAGTTTTCCGAAGGCGAGAAATTCTTGGACGAAGCGGCCAAGAAAGTTGGCGCCAACGTAGCGCAGATGAAGAAGGACATGGATTCCGACGGCGTCAAAAAGATCATCGAAGCCGACATGAAAGAGGCGGGAGAGCTGGGCATTCGCGGCACTCCGGGCTTCCTGATGAACGGGGTAGTGGTGCACGGCGCTTTGCCAGCCCAGGCGTTCGACGAGATCGTCGCGAAACGCCCGACGTATAATTAGTTTCTGTCGGGAAACGAAGTTTCCCGAGAAACTATCCCGAGCCTTAGGCGAAGGATCTCGTTGAACTGGGCAGAGGTTTGCTTCGGGCTTCGCCCTCGCAATGACAGATTAGATTCCAGCGGGGTGGACGGCTTTGTCGTTAGACAAGCTGGTCGCCCCGTTTGTTTTTGTGCCCCCGCGAAGGGCGTTTGCAATCAAGCCAGTGGGCGGAGGTCCGCCGCCGCTACGTAGCGTGCTGTTCAGCCAGTCAAGGGAGGCCAGTGACGCCGCGCGTCCGAGACGGCCGCCGTGCTGTTCTGGAGACGTAATCAAAACCGTGGAGGTGGCGCCAAACAATTTCGGTTTGCCGTTCACGCAGCCAATCTGGAAACCACCCGAGTCACCCTGGCGAACGACTTGGCCCTTGTTCTCTTTGTCGTGGGTTACCGCGAAGCCGCTGAACTTGCCCTCGCTGCCCGGCACGTAGCCGCGCGCGAATAAGAAATTGCTGCCGCCGCTTTCGACGTTGATCTCACGATTACGTGCGATCAACATCGCCGTGCCTTCGCGCGGTTCGAGTTGAATGGCGGCCTCCTGAGAAGTCGCCGGCTTTTGGTAGCTTAAAGTCTTGGCCGCCGCGCAGCTCATCTCGACGCGAATTACCGCGGAGTCGTCGCCGCCGGTTACCGACGGGGCCGTGCTTTCGACGAGGACTTGGGCGCGACCGATTGGCTCCTTCACGCCCTGAATGCTCAGACCCTGAATGGCGCCGAGGCCGTGGGGACCTTCGACGCAATGTTTAGCGGTGAAGAAATTCACCTCGCACATGCCTTCCTGATCGGTCGGCTTCGGATTCAACTTAGCCGCTTCCGGATCGATAGCGACCGGAGTGCTAGAGCAAGCCGCGAGGCTACCGCCGCCCATCGACAAGGTCAGCTCGTAGTTCTGGGGCTTAGAAGATTTCAGACAGGCTTTTTCCTCATCGCTCAAATCTTTTGCGGCCAAGGCCAGCTCACTCGGATCCAACGCGAAGCGAGGAGTGCCGCCGGGGAAATTATTAGAGAAAAATCCATTTCCGCCACCGCCACCACTCCGGTCACGGAGGCCGCGGCCGATTCCCTGCGGAGGCAACTGGCCGAGCTGGCGTAATCCCCTGGCCGCATTCGGATCCGGTTTTGGAATCTGTTGGGCCAAACTATCAAGAATGCGTTTGAAGCTCGGCGGCGACGAAAGCTCGCGGGACGACACCCGATACAGCTCGCGTAACGTGTCTTCCGCCGCGAACCCACCATTGGCGTTGATTTGCATCGGGGCGAGCGTGGTGTTCAGTTCGAGCAGCTCCGCCTTTGAAAGCGTCAGGTTTCCAGTCTCTAAAGCTTGTTTGAGATCGGCCAACGTCGGCGGGGCGATGTCGCTTTCTTTCCCGCCGTCCTTCTTGGCTTTCTCTTTCGAGAGATCTTTGAGCTGCCCGTTGATCTTCTTGAGCAACGGAGAACCCTCGCCCACCTGCCATTCTTTCGGCAACGCGGTCAGTTTGGTGCGAGCCATCGAGTTGAGCAGATCTTCGGAAGACTTGGTTCCGTCGAGGCGTTTTTCTACCTCGAGTACTACGATCTCGGCGAGCTTAGCGACCGTGCCGTTCTCGACCAACGCCTTTCCGGCTTTAGTGGTGAGAATAGCTTTCTCGATCGCGCCTAAGTCCTTCACCCGGAGCGGTTCACCCTTCTTCAACTTTTCGGAAAGTTCCTTGAGGGTGGGTTCAGAGTCAATCAGGCCACGGATGGCCTTTTCGACGGCGGCAAATTCTTTTAGCGATTTGAATTCGCCATCTGCGTTCTTGGTGCCCCTCAGTAAAAGCATCGAACGCCTTAAGAGGAGCGAGGGTACCGAGACATTTTTCTGCAGATGAGGATCGAGGAGGCCCTGTTCGAAGTCCGATACGTAACTCTTAAACTCGTTCAGCGCGCTTTCGACGATGTGGCGATCATTGGCCGGCTCCGCCCACGCCTTCATTCCGGCGAGCAACATCACGCTGCCGGCAATCAGACCTAGCTGTTTAATGTAGTGGGAAACCTTCACGAGAATAAGAGATTGCAATGGAGGGACCAAAATTGGCACGTCAGAATTCGCGTATTCATAAATAACTTCGGTTATTTAGCTGAACCCCGTAGACTACGCCCGCTAGCGGTATACGGCTGAATACTGGACACTAGGGTGCACCCTCGACACTATGGAAGGGAGCGCGAAAAGGGAGGGACTCCTTTTTCGGCGGCAGCTCCGCCAGCGGAATGAGGCACGTGCTGGCGGCGGATATCGGCATTCGATCGAGGGTAGCCGCGTGCAGGGCGTTGAAGAAGTAGGTGTGGTTTCGGCCCTCCGACTGCTGCGAAATAAGGGCGAGCTCCGCCTTTTCTCCCCGCACGGCAAGGCGGCCGAAGGAAATTCCGAGGTACCCCCAGGCACGATCCGGGGACCACTCTTCGGTAAGCGGAGAGCTCAGTAAAAGAATCGACCGATCGGTGCCCAACGGCCGCAGCTTCGCGACCAGCTCCGCGGTCTTGGCCGGGCCCATGTAGATCGGCCACCACGCGTTACTCACGTCGGCCAAGACCAATCGGTGCCCGGACTTTCGGATGGCGTTCGCCAAGTGATCCACACTCTTCCCGTCCGTTAAATCGATCGTTGCCGCTTGCATCCTTCCCTCGCGCGCCATTCGCTGCAGCCGGCCGAACTGCACCTCGTCGTAAAGGTAGTTTGCCCCTTCGAAAGGACCTCCTTCGAAGGGCGGTGAGCTGAACCGATTGAATTTCAGATTATTCCTAACGTTTTTCCCCCACCAGTCGAAAGCCTTGTTCCATTCCCGCGCGGCTTTACTGCCCGCGCGCGGCTTGCGCGGCAACCGCGCCATCCAATCCGAAAGGGTGGACGTGAGGCGCAGGTCCACGTAGTCCGCGCGATCTTTTGCCATCGCAATGAGCTGGGCGTTAAGGCGATTGAAGCGGGTGATCTCGGGGTCGATATCTACCTGCACGAGGTCGGTGATGGCGTCCGATAGCGAAGCGTGGATGAAACCGCGCTCACTGCCAACCGACACGGCGAGGCGTCTGGTCTCTGTTCCAAAATTTTTGGCGACGTTAGCCAGGAATGGCCGGACGGCCTTGGGATCG
>JAYUBV010000129.1:0-2309 GCA_043740655.1 Pseudomonadota bacterium
CGCCGTGCGCGGCATTGCCGTTTTCGTTTTCCGGAAACTCAATCCACGTGGTCTTCGCGAGCTCTTCCTTAAGCTTGATGAGGAATGGAATCATGCTCAGCTTGGCGGGAGGCTCGTCCTTACGCCAGTAATCCAAATCGTCGCAGCGGCCGCCGGTGGTGGCGATGAGTGGACGAACGGTATCCTTTTCTTCCCGCCAACCGGCGAACTTATTCCCTTCCGCATCGGCCGCGGGCATGCGCACCTGCGGGGGAACCACGTGGGAGCCGATTAGGCTAAAAAACTTCAAACCTGGGGTGTTCAACGACTCAAACGAAAGCACGCGCTTACCCCGGTAGCAGGCGCTCCACACGAGCTTGGGCGGAAAATCGTTCGGAGCCTCAGAAAGATCCCGACGGCGGGGAAAGGCTTCCCATTCCGAAATTCCCTTTTTAAACATCACCCGCGCGTGGATCTTATAGTTTCCAGTGCCCACGTTAGTGCGCGAATTTGCGTCCCGCTCGCGCAGCTCTTCGAGCACCCCCACGTTGATGGTAGGACGATCCAGAATGCTGCGAGGCTTCTTTTCCAACGCCACGACCGGCTCAATCACGAACAAGGCGGCCAGCAGGGTAAGGGAGTGCTTCACCGGTTAAGGATAGCAGATCAAAGTTCGTCGTATTTGGTAGTACGGCCTTTGGACTTATCCACCGGGTACTTGGCGGCGTTCTGTTCCATCTTTTCCCAGAAGGCGGCTTCCAGGTCGATGCCAAGGCCGTCGGACATCCGGCACAGGTAGAAAAGCACGTCGGCGAGCTCATCCTTCACCTTTTTGAGGGTTTTGGGATCGCTGCCCACCGCTTTGCTCTGTTTCTCGTCGAGCCACTGAAAGATTTCGCTAAGCTCGGAAGCCTCCACGCTAAGCGCCATCGCCAGATTTTTGGGCGTGTGGAACTGATCCCAGTCGCGCTCTTTGGTGAATTGACGCTGCATCTCGTAAATGCGGCCAAGATCTAATGTCTGCTCTGACGGCTTACTCATCACGCTTGCGGTTGCGGTTGCGGCTTAGGTAGCAATAAATCGACCAGCCGCAGGTAGATGTGGGCCATATCGACCGCGTCGCTGAGCGCAGTGTGCTTCACATTGTCGCGGATGCCGAAGTGCTTGATGAGCTTTGACGACGACGAGCAATTTTCCGGAAGCTTGCCCGAATCGACCAAGCCGCGCGCGAAACAGGTCAGGTCCATCGTGTGGTGGTGGAACGTGGAATCGTATAGATTCCAGCCCATGTACCGTTTCAAAAGCGGAATATCCAAAGCGCTGAGTGATTTGCCCAGAAGTACCGGCCGATCGTTACGAAACAGTTCAGCGACCTGGGGAATCTTTAAGTAGGTAGCGACGAAGGTCTTTACCTGTTCGGCCGGGATCCCGCGTTCGTGCGCCGCGCGAATCAGACCACCGTTGTGTTCCTTGTTCCAGGAATCCAACTTCGGTTCGAGCTCTTCGTAACTGGGGCAGTGGACCAGCGTCTCCTTGCCCAGCTCTTCGTAAACGCGCTTGGTTTTGGAGTCCACGGGAACCATCGCTAGCTGAATGAGGAAGTTGCCCTCGGCAAGTCCGGTGGCTTCGGTATCGATGCTCAAATAAATGGCCATATACCTAAAAGGCTTAACATATCGACCCCCGCTAGAAAACCGACTCTCCGATTAACGGGTGAGAACGGAGTGTAGTGAAAATCCATTGCGCCGCTCCCAATTGCCGTTACCGTAGTCTCATAGTTGGAGGAAACGATGAGAACTTTCTTAGCCCTCTTGGCCTTAACGCCCTTTTTGGCGACGGCCCATCCGCAGTACGACTACGTGAGGCTGCCCGCGTCAGAGGTTACGGAGGCCTTCACGAAAGAGACGGGCTTCATCGCCGATCACGGCGCCCGCGCCGGTTACCTATTCGGCTACCTCCCCAAAGGGACAAAGCTTGACCGACGCCACCACATCGTGGTCCTCGACGCCTGGCAATGGGCCACCAAAGCTCACAACCCCGTGACCCTCGAAGTGTTGAACCTCTTTCCCGATGACAAAAACCTGGACATCGTCGAGGACTGGCACACGTACGACACGTTGACCACCGAGGTGCAGAATTTAGCCGCCAAGTACCCCACGCTCGTTCAGCTTGAGTCCGCGGGAAAGTCGGTGGAGTCGCGCGAGCTGTGGCTTCTGCGCCTTACTAGCAAGAAATTGGATGATCCGAATAAGCCCAAGCTGATTTACATCTCGTCCATGCACGGCGACGAAGTGACCGGCAAGGAGATGCTGATCTACTTCGCGCGCGAC
>JAYUBV010000130.1:0-7711 GCA_043740655.1 Pseudomonadota bacterium
CGATTTCTTCCCCAGCGCGGCGGTGCATGGCTTGCTGGCCTCCATCGGCATTATCATCATTTCGAAGCAGATTCCCGTCATGTTCGGAGTAAGCGCCAAGGGCGGCCCCATCGAAATGCTCATGGGCATTCCGCGCTACATCATGAACATGAATCCCAAGGTCGCGACCATCGGCGTACTGAGTTTAGTTATTCTGTTCACATTGCCCGCTCTGAAACTCAAGGTGCTCAAGAAAATTCCCGGACAGATGGTGGTCCTGCTCATCTCGGTTCCCCTTGGAATCTACTTCGACCTTTCGCACGAGCACACCTACACGTGGTCGCACCACTCCTACACGATCGGGGAGAAGTTCCTGGTTTCCGTTCCGGCGCAGCTTTTCAGCGCGATCACGTTCCCGGATTTTTCGGGTCTGGCGCATTCTGGGGCCTGGGTCTGGGTGGCGATGTTCACCATTATCGGTAGCCTCGAGTCGATTCTGAGCGCGAAGGCGGTGGACCTCATCGACCCCAAGCGCCGAAAGACCAACCTAGACCGCGACCTTCTCGGCGTGGGCGTTGGTAATACGATCGCGGCGTGCATCGGCGGCCTGCCGATGATTTCTGAAATCGTCCGTAGCCGAGCCAACCTGGATAGCGGTGCCCAGAGCAAGCTGTCGAACTTCTTTCACGGTATGTTCCTTTTGCTTGCCCTGGCGTTGATGCCTAATTTAATTCACCGCATCCCCTTAGCGGCGCTCGCGGCCATGTTGGTCTATACTGGGTTCCGTTTGGCGCACCCCAAAGAATTCCTGCACGTTTACAAGATCGGCACGGAGCAGTTCCTCGTCTTCACGGGAACGGTAATTGGCGTGCTGGCCACTGACCTGTTGGTCGGTATCTTCATCGGTTTGAGTATCGAGCTGCTTTGTCACTTCTTCCACGGCGTCCCGTTAACCGCCCTGTTCGGCAAACCGACGCACGCTCGTACGAATGACACGGTGACCCTTAGCCCCGGCCGCGCCGCGGTCTTCACGAACTGGTTGCGCATTCGTAAAGTGATCGAGACCGAAGGCCTCCATCGCAAAAACCACGTGGTCATTGATATGTCACAGACCGTGCTGGTCGATCACACCACGATGGCGAAGCTGGGTGAGCTCGTCCGCGAGTTCGAATCGCAGGCGCTCCGCCTAAGTATAGAAGGGCTGCAGGGCCTCCGAGGCCTCTCCAAGCACCCTTTATCGACGATGAAACGCACATCGTGAAAGAGCGTATCGACAAAGTACTGGGAAAGGCCCGGCACTGGCTTCCGGCGCAGGGTCCGATCGGCGTCTTCATTCACCACAACACGCTGCACGCGTTGGAAGACAAACCGTTTGAAGAGGCGGTGGAGCTAGCGGCGCACGTCCGCGGCGGGGAGCCTTACCTTGCGCACGAGCGTTACCTAGAGCTGATTGCCCAGGGTCGGATTTCCGAAGAAAAGATTCGCGAGCGGCTTCCGGACACCCAGCCGCAGTGGTACCGCACGCTGCTCGACATCGATAGCTCCGAATGGACGGACACGGTCGTCGGCTGGCTGCGCGGCGAGATGGGCTGGGCGCCCGACGAGAATTTGTGGAAGGCGGTGGTCCGTCCGGGGTCCGCCCGTCCTCCGACTTACCCCCACGTTAAATCGCCTCCGGCCGACGAAGAGCTGATTGCCTTTTTGAGCGCCTACACCGATCGCGGCGTTTCCATGTGGCCGTTGCCTGACCGCGATCGCGGCATTCTCGGAGCTTTCCAACGTCTGCACGGGCTGTCCCCCCTCGATGCGTACGGTACGATCACCAAGTCCCTCGTCGCCCTGGGAGTGACCGACGGCGAAGTGGAAGAGTTCCTCTTTAGAGAGTTGATGGCGCTGCCGGGCTGGGCCGGCATCGTCGGCTACCTAGAAGCCCGTCCCGCCGAGGCCAACCAGTTAGGCTACGCGCTGGCCGATTACCTGGCGATTCGCCTGTGGCTACGCGAGAAGCACGCCAAATCGGAGCGGGAGCCCTCTCCTCTCCTTACGCGCGGTGAACTTGGCGCACAGCTCGAACGTTACCTCTTTTGCGATCGACTCGGAGTGAAGCCCACCGACGTAGACTGGGAAGAGGTCGAAGCGTTTGACGGGGTGGCCCGCCGCCGAATGCTGCAGCAGGCGTACGAGCAGACGCTTTATTCGGGTTTACTTGATTCCTTAGCGCACCACCGCAAGACCCCCGCGCCTAAGCCGGCGAATCCATCGTACCAGGCCGTGTTTTGCATCGACGATCGCGAAGAGTCGCTGCGCCGTCACCTCGAAGAGTTGGGCGGCAACCAGATCGAAACGTTTGCGATCGCCGGTTTCTTTGGCGTCGACATGCTCTACCACGGCATGGGCAATCCGCAGCCGGAGGCCCACTGCCCCGTGGTCGTCACCCCCAAGCACCGAATTATCGAAGAACCCGCTCCGAAATACGCTAACGCGTCGGCGCGCTGGCACAAGAACCGCGGCACGATTCAAGCAACCGCCCGGGGGCTGCACGATACCTCGCGCGGCATGCTGACCGGTATGATCGTTTGCGCGGTCGGTGGTCTGGTCTCCGCCGTTCCGTTGATAACCCGGGTCCTTTTTCCGCAGCAGGCTTCGTGGTTCCGCCGCAAAGCCACCAATTGGCTCCACCCGACGGTTGAAACGAAATTGCGCCTCCAGCGCACCAAGCTGGAAACGGAGCCCGACGGAATTTACAATGGCTACTCGCTCGAGGAGATGGCCACGAGAGTCGCGAACGTGTTGAAAGCAATCAACCTGACGTCGGGCTTTGCTCGCCTCGTGTTTTTTGTCGGTCACGGTTCGGCGTCGCTGAACAACCCGCACAGATCCGCTTATGACTGCGGTGCGTGCGGCGGCAAATCGGGCGCCCCCAATGGTCGTGCGTTCGCACAGATGGCCAACCACCCCGAGGTGCGGGCCAAGCTCAAGGCGAATGGGATCATGATTCCCGATACGACTCACTTCGTGGGCGGCTTCCACAATACTTGCTCCGATGCGATTCCCTTTTCCGATCTCGCCGACATCCCGGCTTCGCACCGGGCGGACTTTGAAAAAGCGTGTTACCTATTCGACGATGCGCGCACCCACGATGCGCACGAACGCTGCCGCCGTTTCGAAACGGCCCGTCACTTAAACGCGGCGGATGCCCTTCGCCACGTGGAGAATCGCGGCCAGTCGCTGAGCCAGGCTCGGCCCGAGTACGGCCACGCCACCAATGCCTACGTCATCGTGGGGCGACGCGAGCTGACCCGCGGCCTGTTCCTGGATCGCCGCGCGTTTATGTCATCCTACGACGCCAAGACCGATCCCAACGGAACGATTTTGGCCGGCATTCTCGGCGCGGTGATTCCGGTCTGCGCGGGAATTGGACTAGAGTACTACTTTTCTTGCGTCGACAACGAGGTCTACGGCGCGGGCACCAAGCTACCGCACAACATCACTGGACTAATCGGCGTGATGGCCGGCTCGCGCTCCGATCTGCGCACCGGGTTGCCACGGCAGATGATCGAAATTCATGAGCCGGCCCGACTCATCTTCGTCATCGAGGCGCCCGTTCTGTTCATGGAGCAGATCATGGCGGCGCGCGAAGACATTCGTAAACTCATCGAGAACGCTTGGGTTACCATCGTCATGATGGATCGCGATACCGGAGCGCTAACGAGGTACCAAAACGGAGCGTTTAAACCTTACCAACCGCAGGAGGTCTCACTGGCGCAGGTGAGTAGCTCGGCCGAACACTATTTCGGCAAAATCGAGCACCTACCGGCGGCGCAGATCCACGCTAAGGGAACGGCAAATGGCTGAGCTACTTTCCCATTACGCGATACCGACGTCGATCGCATTGCCGTTTCTATGCTTTTTGATTCTGGGCGCCAGTCGTCTGATGCACAAGCGGCCCAGCGAACAATTTTTAAACCGCGTGCTGGCTTCGGTTTCGTTACTGCATTTTTGCGCCACCGTGGTGGCGTGGATTACCGGTGCAACGGACTGGCTTTCCGGTCCGCTGCTGGTCACCGCCTCCATCCTGTGTGCGGTGGTCGGACATTTTTCCAAGCCGTACCTTCACCGCGATCCGGGTTATTCCCGTTTCTTCCTGTTTTACCTGGTCTTCATGGGCGGCATTAGCTTGCTCTTTAGCTCCACGGATATCGAAAGCATTCTCGTCGGCTGGGAATTGGTGGGGATTAGCTCCGTTCTGCTAATCGGATTCTTCTCCCAACGCGAACAACCGGCGCACCATAGCGTCTACGCCCTGGTCACTTACCGCATCTGCGACATCGCCCTGATCGCGGCGGTGATGAGCTGGGAAACCGCACCGCCCGTCGTACTCGGTGGGTTACTGATCTTCGCGTCCCTCGCTAAATCCGCGCAGCTCCCGTTCTCGGGCTGGCTGCCGTTGGCGATGGAAGGGCCAACCCCGTCCAGCGCAATTTTCTACGGAGCCCTATCACTGCATGCGGGCGCCTACCTCCTGCTACGTTTTAGCCACTACTGGATGGATACCGGTTTGGCGCCGATCATCATCGTTATCGGCGCAGGGACTAGCCTCTACGCCACCGTGACCGGACGGACCCGCAGCGATGCGAAGGGGCTTTTGGCTTACGCGGGCATGGCCCAGGTGGGCATCATCTTCATCGAGATCGGGCTTGGTTACCCTCAGCTAGCCCTGTGGCACATCGTAGGTCACTGTTTCGTACGTACGCTGCAGCTATTGCGGGCGCCGTCGCTAATGCAGGACTTTCACCAGATGGGCTACGGCCAAGCCTGGCCGCGCCGCATGACCCCGGTCGTGGTGAAGCGTGGTTACCGGTTTTTCTTGTCGGGATTCCATCTGAACGATTTTGTCCGTAACTGGGTTAGCGGCCCCGTCCTGTCGCTGGCGCGTTGGCTAGACGCCGGTGAAGAGGCCTGGACTCATAAAATCTCCCATCCCGTTACTGACCTGGAGGACAAGCAATGGCACCCGACACAGGAATCTTGATTGTCGCGGCAATCTTAACCGGCGCCTCCGTTATGGTGCGCCTGATGGGTGACAACCGTTCGGCCTGGTTGGCCTCCGTTTTTGCGGCCGCCGTGGCGGCGACTACGTTGCGCTACCTGCAGTGGCTGGGGATCACGAACGTAGTCGAAAGCGCCTATGCGCTGGCGGGGCTGGCAATCGCCGTGGCGCTACCGCGCCTTAAGGAATACCGGGAGGAGACGTCGCTCCTGCTGGCGCTAGAGGCCGCCGGGCTAATCGTACTGGGCACCAGCGATGCGCGGGTAGCGCTCATCGGTTTTGTGGCTCCTTTGCTCATCCTGCACCGCCGCTCGCGCGCATTCATCACGTACGAAGCGCTAGGCGCGCTGGCATTCGTGGTCGGCATCGTCCTTACGGGCCTGCAGCAAAGCTTGAGCGCCGGCCTTTGCTACCTGGCCGCGGCCATGATTCGCCAGGGCGTCTTCCCCTTCCAAAGTGGTCTGTTCGCCTTGAGCCGCGATCGGCAAGACGGGGGATTGCAAACCGCCTTGCTCGCCCCGACGGGTATCGCCGTATTTTTGAAATTCGCGATGCCGCAGATTCAAGCGGGGACGTCCAATACCGCCGCCCTAGTGGCGGTGTTGGCGGCCGGCGCCGTCTACTTAGGTTTGCTCTGTCTGGTGCAAGAGCAGATGAGCCGATTGGCTATGCTGGCTCCGGCCGTGATCGCGTCGCTGATTATGGCGGCCGGCGCGGGTGGCGCGGAACCGTACCACCTGGAGCTGCCTTGGCTGCTGCTGACGATTGGCTGCTGCGGACTGGCCCTCGTCGCGCGGTTAGCGCGGGCGCGCACGGAAGACGGCGCCATTCCCACCCTCGCCGGCTTCTACTTAATTTTCGTCGTCGCCATGGGCGGGCTGCCCGGCACGCTAGGCGCCATCGCCGAGGAAACGCTGGAACAATCGTTGCTCGAGGTTTCCTGGATCGATCTCTGCGCCGGCCTGTTCGCGATCGCGTTTCTTTCCGTGGGCCTCTACAAGGCCTACGTACGGCTGTACCTAGGCCGGACGTTGCCCGTGGAAGTCTCGAACATTTCCCTCCGCGAACGGCTCGGGCTGTTCACCTTGATCCTGGCCCTAATCGGCCTCGGATTTATCCATTAAGCCCTAACCTGGCACATCGGTTGCTCATCGTAGTGAGCTAAGCAAACTAGCCGCCCGTTTTGCGGCTAAAAGACAGCTCCTCGCCAGTCGGGTGCCGTTTTTTGTCTGCGTAGACTCCAAGGAGACGACGCTTGAAGCGCCCATCCAAAGCCCCGCCAAAAAAGGCCCAGGTTCAGAAGCAAAAGCCCCGTAGCTTCTGGAAGACCCTGACGAGCCCACTTTACGTTTTTGTCCTGGTGGTATTCGCCTTCGGTATTTCCACCGTGGGCCGCGCCGCCGAGAAGATCAAACGAGGCGTGAAGAACCGTAAGAATAATTTACGCAATACCGTGGAGTCATTGCTCACCGCCAAAGCGTGGGCCTACTTCCGTCCGATTTGGCAGAAGCAGGGGCAGGTGGGTTTGCCCGCGCCGATCGAAGAGTTTGATAATTTCGTGAAAGACGCCGAAGGACGGATCGAAAAACCGTTCCGCGCGCACGACGCGATCAAGGGCCGCGTGGCTTTCTGGTTCGACGTGTACGCCCGTTTCTCGAGCCAGTACCGAATCGTGCACGACAAGGACAATCCGGAGATCGTTTACGGTTATTTGGATTTTCGTCCGCTCTACCGAACATTGCCCCACCGCATGGCCCGCGCACGCGCGTACCAACTCGAGCAACGCGTGCTTAAGGAATTGAAGGATCGTCTATCGGAAGCAATGGAAGTCCATCGTCCGCGGGGGCCTAAGCTAAACGAGCAGGAAAAGTTGGATATTCGCGCGCTGATGGCAAAGTTCCAGATCGACACTCCCGAGGCGGCCGCCAAGCCCATCCGCCGCGTGCGGGCGCAGACTGGTCAGAAAGACGCGTTCCTAAAAGGCTTGCACCGTTCCCGTAAACTGATCCCGCAGATCGAAGCGCTGTTCAAAGAAAGGGGCATTCCCGTGGCGCTGGCCCGGTTGCCGTTCGTGGAATCTTCGTACAATCCCAATGCCTATTCCAAAGCGGGCGCGATGGGCATGTGGCAGTTCATGCCGGACACCGCGAAACGGTTTGATCCGAAAGCTACCACTTGGCAGCTGGTGGATCCGATTCGCCAGAGCAAAAGCGCCGTACGCATGATCGAAATTTTGCACCAGAACTTTGACGACTGGGGCTTGGCCATCACGTCGTACAACTCGGGAGCCACGCGCGTGAAGCGCGTTGCCGACGCCAACGGCGTAACCAATATCGACGACCTGCTTAAGATTCCGCTCGGTCGCGGCAAGCTGGGCTTCGCCGGCGCCAACTTCTTCGCGGAGTTTTTGGCCGCGGTGCTGGTCGAGGCCTACCACAAAGAGGTCTTCAACGAGACCGAGATGCAAGTGGCCCGTTTGAAGCTGCCCCGCAAACTACAGAGTCTGTTCGAGTTCGAAGGGGAAAAACCACGACCTAAGCTCAAGTCGACTACGGTTTCCGGCCCGGCAAGCGGCCGACGTGGTGGAATACCACTGACCGTATGTGCTAAAGAGGGGCATGCCAAACGCATGCACCGTCTGTAAATCGACAAAAAAGGTCGAAAATTGTGGAGTCTGCCAGA
>JAYUBV010000131.1:0-7697 GCA_043740655.1 Pseudomonadota bacterium
GTTAGGAACAAACTCACTCAGGAAATAGCCGTCTTTCAATGCACGCCACATTGAAAAAGGATATCTTGTAAACATGGCAGAAGCGAACCAAACCATCGAGCAATCCTTCGATTGCCCCTTTTGCGGAGAACCCGTTTCAGTGCTGCTCGACCTTTCCGTGGGCCGCCAGTCCTTCGTGGAGGACTGCGAGGTCTGCTGCCGCCCCATGGAGATTTCCTACGCCTGCGAAGAAGAGGCAGTGACGGAATTCGGCGTCGGCCGAGCGTACTGAACCTAACCTCCACCAATTGTGAAGAGATTCACACACCGTACCTCTAATTACGGGGCAAATTCCGGACATGCTTAGTCAGTGGGCTTTTCGGGATGTCTGCCGGGAATTCGAAACACTTTTTGGAGGCACTATGAATTGGGGAGGACGCCATAAGCAGACATTTGCCTTCGTGTTTTCGATTTTTCTCGGCCTAGTTGGTTGCGGCCAGGAGACTCGCGATCCGGCGCTGCACTACGGCGATCCGGTCCCTGCTAAGCTCAGCTTCTCCGACATGCCTTGGTACGATTTCGGCGATCATAACGTGCTGAGCTTTTCCGAAAAGACGATCCAGATCGCCAATTCCGGTGGCGGCACCGCCACCGATTTTCGTGGAAGCTTTTACCTTTCCGTTCACTTTGCATTCAAGGGCGGCCGGTTTCCCGGGGACGGTGGAACCTGCAAGGACTCGCTGAAAGCCGGTGACGCTTGCGCCGTCGTCATTACTTTCATTCCTCAGTATCCCGGCCAGTTTGAACAGCCGCTCAGCATCTTGTTTCACGATGGCATCATGAATCAGAAGGTTACGGGTCCGTACCTACGCGGCCGCGGGATCTAACTGGGACCGATTCGTCGTGCACCACGAAAATATTTCACGTTCCCATCGGGATAAACGATGTGGTTACGCCTTTTTGCGCCCCTTTCATTCTGGCATGTCCTTTGCTCTACCGGTCCACGAGTCCCTGGTTGGGTCTCAATAGAGAAAAGTGAACCTCGAATGAAAGGGATCAAATCATGAAAAATTTATTTGCCGCCGTAATGATATTTGGCGCTTCGCTTAGCGTGGCTTCCTTCGCCGATAGCGGTCACGGATATGGGCCTGGGTATGGACCTGGGTACGGGCACGGGTATGGGCCTGGGTATGGGCACGGCCATGGACACGGTGGTTACCACCGTCCGATCACCTGCGTCGCTCGCAATCTGATGGGCATGACCTTTTCGGCTACCGGCCGCTATCGTTTCGCCGTGGAACAGCACGCTTTAGACCACTGCTATTCGGCCGGCTCACGCGTTTGTCGCGTCGTCGCCTGTTACTAAGTCTTAAGTCAGTAAACAAATGACCCCAAACTGGGGCGGGGGGAACCCCCCGCCCTTTTTTTATTTATCCCGACCGACTACGCTAGGCGGACATGGAAAAATTTTCGCTTGGACGTCTTAGTGTGTGGCTCGAAACCCCATCTCAAAATCCCATCGGGACCGTGGTGCATTGCCACGGGTTGGGCGAGCACAGTGAGCGCCACCGGAACACCTTCGCCAAATTATTGAAAGCTGGCTTCTCCGTTTTCCGCTTCGACTTTCGCGGCTGTGGCGAGAGCCTGGGCGAACGGCAGTGGATCGATGACTTCTCGGACTACGTGGAAGATGCCCGTAGCGTGGTGGAGGAGGCGCGTAAGCGTACGCCGAACGTGCCGTTGTTCCTTATGGGGCACAGCCTGGGTGGTACCGTGGCGCTGACCCTAGTGGGCCGGGGGGACGACGCCCTATCCGGGTTGGTGCTGAGCGCCCCGGCGTACCAGGTGGGGAAGGGGGTTTCGCCACTAAAGCTCAAGATCGGAAAGATTCTGGGGCGATGGCTGCCGCACTTAAAGGTTCCCGGTTCGCTCGACCTGTCGACGTTATCGCGCGATCAAAAAGTGGTGGATGCCTACCAATGCGATCCGCTGTGTTGCACTTACAACACGGTAAACCAGGGAAATGCGATCCTACGCGCGCTGGACCACCTACCGGACGCGATCGGAAAGGTAAAAATGCCACTGCTCATCGCCCACGGCGACGAGGACAAACTGATTCCCATAGAGGGCAGCCGCGAGCTATTTCGCAAAGCTCCCAGCTCCGACAAATTGCTGAAAGAGTTTCACGGCGGATACCACGAGCTGCACAACGACATCATTCACGACGAGTACCTTGATTTTGTGACGGGGTGGCTTAAGGCTCGCGTTGGGTCTCGGGCAAATTAACCTGCTCGGAGTGGGCCGAGGTGTTCGACGGTTCACGCCCCCAGAAGTTGTTTACGTCCGGCGCGGGGACGGTGCTCTGGTACAAACGGCGGTACCAGTAGTAATTAGAGAGCACGTAACCCACGTACTCGCGCGTTTCGCGGTAGGGAATCAAATCTAAAAAGAGAATCGGTTCGTCGGTGGGATAACGTTTCCGCCAACGGAAAACCGGGTCCGCGCCCGCATTGTAGGCCGCAATCACTAGCGCTACATTGCCATTGAAGTCCTTCATCAGCTGATTGACGTAGCGCGAACCCATCTGAATGTTGGTGTCCACCTCGAGCAGCTTAGGGACCGACTCGGGATCAATTTTGGCGGCCGTCTCGGGGTTCAGCTGCATCAACCCCTGGGCCTTGGCGATCGAGATGGCTCTAGGATCGAAGGCGCTTTCCTTCTTGGCGATCGCGAGCAAAAGGTACGGGTCCGCGCCGTTCCCATTTTTCTCGATCTCCTTCATAAATTTGGACGGGTACCATAGCTCCATCGATTGACGGCTGATGAGGTCCTGCCGGCGCAGGAGCAGCCACGGCATCGTCTGCACCATCGTATTCGGATCCGCGAAAGAGGTGAGAAAGAGTCGTTCGGGGGCGGATAGTCGCCAGTTGCGGGATAGCGCCCAACCGGCCACCAGACCCGACGAATCCCCGTAGCCGTACTTCCGCAAAATCTCAATCTGCAAAACCGTTTCCTTCATGCGCCGCGAACGGGAACGCGTCGACAGGGTGATCGGTTTGGAAACTAGGTACCGAGCCGCGGGATCATTCTTCTTTTCGAAGTTGGTGACCAGGGCATGGAAGGAGAAGGGGTAGCGCCGCAGCAATGTATTGAATGCCTTCTCGGACCCCGCAAGGTTACCTTGTTTGTCGCGTACGCGGCCCAGCCAGTAAAGCGAACGTCCGGCGAAAGCGTCGTTCGGCCGAACGCGCGCAAATACTTTCTCCGCGACCACATAATTCTTGGCGAGGTAATAAAAAAGTCCGGCGCGCGTGAGGAGATGTTCGCGATCCACGGGCTCTTTTCGAGCGCAGTCCCCACCCTTTTCGTAGAGCGTCGCGATGGGTTCGTGCAACGCAGCGTCGGGCATGCTGTCTTCCATCGTGGCGGCGAGCGCCACCGCCAAGGGATTGGGGCAACGTTTTTCTGCCAGGGCGGCGTCGGCGATGACCTTCAAGTCTGCCAACGATTTGCCCTTGAGCCCCTTAAGTAGCGCCGGGATCTTCGACTTCTTAATTTGCGCGAAATTTAAAATCTTGTTGTTCTGCACCTCGGCCAGGAGGGGTTCGGGCACGGCCACCGTGGGCGGTTGATGCACTTCGTACTTATCGCCGATGTAGCGTTCCAGCGTGCGTGCCTGCCGGAGCAGGGAACAAAATGGATTGGCGGTTCGGCGGGGTTTGCAGCTGCGAAGCAGAGTCACGCGTTGAAATGTGCCAAGTTTGCCGTGTAGAAAACGGTCAAACTGATCCGCGTAATTGCGCTCGGATATGCGGGCGGCCGCGTCCTCGCGCATATTTTCCATCGGCAAGATTTCGCGTGCGATCTCTTTGAAGTTTGGGGTGGGCGTCGGGGTGGGAGCCGCGGCCTGGGGGGCCGGAGTCAACGTAGGGCTTGCACTGGCGGCTGGACCCTCGACCGGAGTTACCTGCTCGGCATTCTCCGGAACGTCTTCGCCCACGATTTCTAATTCGTCGGGAACGGAGGCCAGACCAATGGGCGAACTGAGGGCAAACCAGTACCCTAATGCACAGGAGAAGAAGGTGAGCATCGAACCTATTAGTCTTTCAGTTTTCCTGACTTAGGTAAAGGGATGTCGGGCTGAGTGGTGAGCAATGGCGGTGGTGCGTCAGCCTCTAACTCCGCTTCCACGCGGCGGATCTTGGTACCCTTCCATTTACTGGCGAGGGTACGTCTGGCCACCACATTCTTTTTCTTGTTCTTTGGATCTCTTTCTTTGTCCTTGAAGAAGTCCTTATCCAGCCCCCGTCCGATCTCGCCGCCGCCGCCCGCTAAAATCGCCGGCATGGCGCTGCCGAAGTTGCTGCCGCTTGCGGGCGGGGCACCCGCCGAAGCGGGAGGGCTCGTCGAGGCACCGGCCGTAGCGGGAGTTTCCCCGCCCGGGGCTTGGCCCTGGCCGACTTGGGTCGCGGATCCGCCCGCGCCGGCTAAAATTGAATTCCATTCGGGTTTCAGGAAAGAGGTTTGGTCGCTACTTGCCGCGGTAGCGGCGGGGGTGGCGACTACCGCCGGCGTGGCTTCGGCCACGGCACGTTTCGGAGGAACGTAATCTTCGAAGGTAGCCAACTCTTTTTTCAGAGGGTCCTTCTCTTCTATTTTTGGCGTTTTCGCTCCGAGCTGCGAGTTCGATCCAGACTGGCGCGCTTCATCGACGTTGATCACTTTGTTCTCGTCGACCTTGCTCGAAATCTTGTCGGCGCCGCCAAAGTTTTTGCCCTTCACCTTTTCGTCGCTCTTCGCGGCCTCCGACGCCTTTTGGTTGTCATCGGAATTCTTCTTATTCTGATCGGCCTGCTGTTTCAGCTGGTTGGCCATCTGCTGTTCCATCGCGGCCTGTTTACGTTCCGAATCCGCTTGGCCGGGATCGGATTGCTGCAGCTGACCCGCTTTATCGTTGTGTTCCTTGGCGTTTTTCATGTGCTCGGCGGCTTTGCCGAGCAACGGAGGAATGCTTTGCGCCGCTTTGTTGCTCGCGTCCTTTGCCTCATCCTTACGGTCTTCGGGACGTTTTTGTGGTGGTGCGTAGTTCGGATTGAAATCGGGTCCGGAATTGCCACTGGAGTTTCCAGTCGAAGAGCTAGAGGAGGTTTCGGCGTACGTGCGCGGCACGATGGCGGTGAGCGCGATTAAGATGGTGGCAAAAGCGAGGCGTGAGCCTGGCAATTGTCGTTGCCGTAACATGGTGAAAATCCCCCTACGTCTAGATAATGCAGGGGAACGGCCAATTCCGTGAGCCTCCGCAAATGTGAAATATGGCTAACCTTTGGACGGGTGTCCTAGCGAGGATCGGGAAGGGCATGTTCATTCCAAGGCCTGGGGTAGTACGACCGGGGAGGGAAAGGGAATCTGTCCGCTCGTCGTGCCTCGGGCGAGGTGGTTGGCGAAGAAACCCTTTTGGTCGGGCCCTGCGGCCTTCGCGGAGGCGGGAATTTCCTCCCTTCCCGCCGGTCGAACTGCCTACCAACGAGTGCGAACTTCTTACTGCACCACTACGAAGGCCGATCGGCGGTTTTTGGACCAGGCGCCTTCGTCGTGCCCCGGATCCATCGGCCGCTCTTTGCCGTAGCTGATTGTCGACATGCGCGCCTGGGGAACGCCCAGTTTTTTTAATCGGTCGCGGGCTGCTTTCGCGCGGCGTTCGCCAAGCGCCAAGTTGTACTCCACCGTGCCGCGTTCATCGCAGTGGCCTTCGATCTGAACTTTGACCGAAGCGTTGCCCTTTAGGTACTTGGCGTTTTCCTTCAGCGCCTTGATCCCTTCGGGGCTCAACACCGAGCTATCGAAGGGGAAGAACACCATCTGCAATTCTTGCGACGGCGCGCCCACGTCGCCGGCGCCCACGGTGTCGGCGGGCAGACTGTCGGAGGCGGCCGCTTCGCCCGACGGAGAGGCAAAGGCGTCGTCGCCGTCCGTCTTTAGGTCTTGCGATTTACTGCACGCGGAGAGGGCGATCACTAATGCGAAGCTCCAGAAAAAAACTAGGGATCCGGACGAGATTTTTTTCAGCATGCAAGTTCCTCTATTTCTTTAATTTTATCTAATGGATGGCCGTTTCGGAAGCTCCGTTAAGACGAGGCGCGAAAAACCCGATAACGGGGGGATGATCTATGGATTGAATTTGATGCGATGCATTGCCTTGATCGCCGTGCTGTGCTCGGTTGACGCGAGTGCAAATCGCGTCCTTTCCGTCACGTCGAACGAAGAGCAGGTGACCGTTACCAATGAGGCCACGGCCCGCCCCTGGCTGCTAAACGAGCCCGTGTGCCTTTTCCAGGGCAACCGGGAGCTAGCCTGCGGCTTCATCGGCGGCCTGAGCGAAAATCAAATCATCGTGCGGATCGAGGCACGGGAATTTAAGATCCTGCCGAGCAATGTGGTCACGCTGCGTCGAGAAGGGCGCAACGTAAGCGCGGTCCCGGGTACGGCCGCGGAACGAACCGAAACGGCCCTCGCGGCGCGGTTTCGGCCGGGGGTCGACGTCGGGTTTGGGCCCGTGGCCGGTTTCAACTACGTGTTTCCCTTCGTTCCGTCGATTCAGTTTGCCGTCGATCGCAGGCTTACCTTCGGCGCCGATTTCCGTTACTCCACCTTTTGCGCGGCGGGTGTCACGCGGGCCGTCTGCGTAGGTTTCATGGCGACGTTGAATTACTACTACACGGAGTCCGTCTTTAAAGGGGGGTACTTCTCCGCGGGTGCCGGGGCTTATTCCGTGCGGCTGGAGAACGGCGCAAATGTCGAAAAAATTTCTCCGGTAGCGTTCCAAGGTTTGGCCGGCTGGCGTGGCCGTCCGGGCTGGAGCATTCCGCTGGATATTGGAGTGGCCGGCGGTTTTCAGTACGTAGCGGCCAGCGCCGCTACGTTCACCATACGCAATAACTTCACGGGTATCCTGCCCGTGTTCGGCATGTCGCTGGGGTGTTCGTTTTGAAGAGGTTCGCTTTGATGACGGCGTTGTTCGTCGCGGGGTGCTCCACCGTGCGCGTGTACGAAAAATACCTCGACGAATGGGAAGGCAAAGGGCGCAGCGAGCTAGTCGCAAAGCTGGGCCAGCCCGACCGCATCCACTCGCTAACCGACGGCCAAAAAGTTTATCAATACAAGTTTACGGGCACCTACGGCGGCCCGGCCCGATTCAATAAATTCCGGCGTGAAACGAGCGCCATCCCCGACGGCTGCCTGGTCTGGTTCTACCTCGATCGTGAGACCGATATCGTCGAAAAGTGGAAATGGGAAGGCGCCAAGTGCAGCGTGAAATAGTCATTATTTTGCTGGCCGCTGGGTTGGGCTCGCTGACTCCCTCATACGGGAATCAGGCGTTATTCACCTGCTTCGGCGGTTTCGCTACCCTCTCACCGGCCGAAAAAGATCGCCTGACCGTCGCCACCTACGCCGAGTTACTCGATCGTGTCGGTGGCGGAAAGCTCACTCCCCAAGTTTTAGAACGTATGATTTCGAGCCGAGACCCGTTCGAAATCGCGGAAACGGATACCGACCTCGGCGTGCTGAAGAAGCGTTTGAAAGAGTTTGAAGAGCTGCTCAAAAAAAAGGAATGGGACACCCCAGAAATCCGCGCGTTGTTACTCACGGATCTGGGCCGCCGCCGCGGAGAGCGGGTGGAAAGCAAGGTCCGCGTCGACACCGCGATCGCCAAGGTTTGG
>JAYUBV010000132.1:0-7686 GCA_043740655.1 Pseudomonadota bacterium
ACGGCTACCGTCACGGTACGTCGACCGACGTCGTTTACCCGGTAGACGGCGCGTTCGAAGACTACGTCTACTGGAAGCACGGTATCTGGTCGCTACTCGTCGAACTAAAAGACGGTAGCAAGGATGACATCGAAAAAACCTCCGATGCCATGTACTCGTTCCTAGATGCGCTGGACTCAAGCCCCAGCACGAAAAATCAGATGACCAGCCACTGCGCCCGCGCGGGCACGCTCGATCTGATGAACGAGTAATCGTTCGCATTACCCTGCGGAACATTGCGGATGCTCAAACCACCTCTCAAAACCCTGTTCCTGTCCCACGATGCGGACCGGAGCGGGGCGAGCCACTGTCTTATGACTTTTCTCGCCGCACTGGATCGGCGGAAGATCGCGCCGCGGGTGGTTTTACCCCGGAGTGGGAATCTCGAAACCTCGCTACGTCAGCTAGAAATCGGTTACGACATCGCTCCGCTCGTTTGGTCGACCGGCCCGCTGGCCGACTCCTCCCTACGCTTTGCGAATGGGTTAAACGAACGGGTGGCGGCGGTCGAAACGATTCTGCGTACCCACGCGATCGATCTGGTCGTTTCCAACACGTTGGTCATCGTGGAAGGGGCCTTAGCGGCGCGGGCGATGGGGCTGCCCCACGTCTGGCACGCGACGGAGATCTTGTCGGCCGATCCGGTTCTCAAAGACGGCGTGAAGCTGGTGCCGTACCTGCGGGCGCTCGACGGCCTCGCCGATCGTTTCCTGGCCGTATCCGAAGCGGTGGCACGCGATCTAGAAGCGGGTATTCCGCGGCGGAAAATTTCGATTCTCCACAGCGGCGCGGAACTCTCCGCGATCGAATCCCGAACCGGCGAAAATCCGATGATTCTCTTCGCTGGACTACTTTCCGCGCGAAAAAATCCGCTGGCCCTGGTGGAAGCCGCGCCGATGGTACTCGCCCGGATTCCCACGGCGAAGTTCGTAATCACCGGAGGCGATGGCGGCGCCCTATCACCGGTGAAAAGCCGGATTCGGGCCTTGGGGCTAGAGAGTGCGTTTGAAGTCGTCGGTCATCGGACCGATTTGCCTGACCTTGTGGCGGCGTGCGATCTTCTGGCCCTGACTTCAAAAAGCGATCCGCTTCCCCTCGTCGTACTCATGGCGATGGCCCAGGGAAAACCGGTGGTGGCCACTCGAAGCGGAGGGGTCGAAGAGATGGTGGTGGACGGGGAAACGGGACGGCTCGCGGCGCAGTCCAACCCCGCCCAGCTAGCGAACGCGATCCTCGAAACGTTGTCGCACGGCCGCGCATGGGGTGAGGCGGGAAGGCGTCGCCTCATGCAAAACTTTCATCTGCCAACCCAAACCCGGCTTTTGGAAAGTATGCTGGCCGAAGTCGCTTCCGGAACCCGTTCGACGGACAATTCGTTTGCCGAGCCAATACTTCGGGCCCTCATTCCCGCGGAAACGGGACGGGGGGACGACCTATGGGCCGAGGGAAGCAGTGAAGCGATGTTCCGATTGTTCCGCGATACGCGGCCGCCGCCCCCGCCTTTGATTTCTCAGGTCAACGGAGCACGCCCCGAAATCAGCGTGGCTATCCCGATCTACCAAGGGGCCACTTACCTGCGGGCCGCCATCGAAAGCGTTCTCGCGCAAAGCGCGACCGAATTTGAACTTATTCTCATCGACGATGGATCAAGCGATGACTCGCTTAACATCTTACGGAGCTTTTCCGATCCTCGGATTCGCCGCTTTGAGAATTCGACCCGGCTGGGACTCGCCGGCAATTGGAACCGCTGCTTGGAGTTGGCGCGCGGCGAATTCATCACCGTCTTCCACCAAGACGATGTCATGGCGCCACACAACCTCGCCTTCAAGGCGGCGGTCTTCCGCCAGAATCCAAATGTAGGACTTGTCTATTCCGAGCGTAGTCACCTAGAGAATCGGCTCTCCGGGGAGACGGAACCTTGGCAGCCCGACTCGCCGTGGACGACGGACCGGATCATTCCGGGCGCCGAGTTTGCAGAACGTTTGTTTCTGGGACCCAACTTCGTTTGCTGCCCGAGCGTGATGTTGAGGAGAAGCGCCTTGGAAGAGCTTGGTGCTTTTGATCCCGCCCTTCCGTTTACGGCCGACCTTGAAATGTGGTTGCGGTTTGCTCTGCGGTACGACGTAGGATTTATTTCCGAACGGCTAATCGGCTACCGCACCCACGGAACCAACGAGAGCCACCGTTTCTTCAATCTCGAAGGGATTCATCAGGAGTACCTCGCTAGATCGACCGCCCTGGAGAGGGATTCGGAGAAGGTTCCTGGCTACCTCCACGTGAAGGCGTCAATCGCCCGACGTCACGCCGAGCAAGCCCTGTGGCTTTCACGGCAGTACTACGACAAACGGGAATGGCACCGCGCGAGTGAATGCCTGCACGCCGCCATGAACCTCACCCTTCCCGATGATTTTGGAGACAGCCGGTTTCTGAGGTGGCAGATGGATCGGGCGATGAAACTCGAACCCGTCTTAAAAAATTCCGCCGTCGGTACGCGGTATCTCGCCAATCGCCGTGCACTGGAAATTGCGGAGTACGTTTCGCTCGAGCGTTTGATCAAAGCCCTGGTCGCCAAAGGCATGCGGTTTTTTAGCCCAACCCGCCCATGAGGAACCGAAGTTTCCCTCTTCGCGGCAAGCCTAGAAAAAAGCCAAAAAGTAATTGGCCAGCGTCAGCAACGACGCCGCCAGCAGCGGGAAGGTCAGATTGTCGTTTGCGGGAAGCGGGATCAGCTCCGAAACCGCGCTGATGAAACCGCCGAGGAACGTCAGAACCATCAAAGCTACACCGTTTAGATCGAGAATAAAAAACGAGTAGAGGGCAGTGGCGATCGCCGAGATGATGAAATTGGCCAGGGTCCCTTCCCAGGTCTTACCCGCCACGAGCGGGTGCCGGCCCCAGCGAGTGCCGATGACCGCCGCTAGCGGATCGCCCGCCGCGAGGTACAGAAGGGCCAGCAACGCAATCGGCTTGGGGAAAAAGACCACGAGTAGGAAAAGCGCAAAGATGAACCAGGTATTGGCGGTAATGCGCAGCAGCTCTTCCCGACGCATGATGCTGCCGAAAAGCTTTAGTGCCGCGGTGTTTAATTTCGGAATGCGCAACCGGAGAAAATCCAGAATGGCGAAAGAGCCTCCCAGTCCCACAATGAGCATCAGCGCGCCATTACGGTCGACCATCCACTGGTAAATAGAAAAGCAGATGAGCCCATTTACAAAGTGGTAGCAGCGCCTGGGCAAATGCAACGTCTCGCGTTTTTGCTTCAAGACCTCTTTTTTCTTTAGCCGTTCCAAGGTGCCATCTCGCCAGGGGTTGTTAAAATGTTAAACTAAGCTTCACCGCATGCGTAGCTCAATCCCCCTTTATTTGGAGAATCTAACGTTCCTACTTTGCGGGGGATTGCTCGTCCTGAACTTTGTCCCAAAGGCGAGCCATGCGCTTACCTATGACAGAGAAAAGGTTAAGTCGGCAATGGAAAAGGCCGCCGTCGTGGCCGAGGTGGAAGTCGAATCCGTCACCAAAAGTACCGACCCAAGTTTCGGGGTCCGCTTCCGGGCACCCGCGCGCATAATGGCTCTCGAGCGAACCGCGGATCGTAACTCTGCTCTGCGCAGCGGTGACGTCGTGACGATCGTGGGCCACGGTGGCGAGCTAAATGAGACCGGAGTTTTTCTTCCGGGCTTTCCCCGTCCGCGCATCGGAAAACGTTACCACGTTCATCTCAACGCCAATCCCGGCGTGGCCGGTGAATACCTGGTGGTGGGCTTTGAAAACGGCATGACGCCGGTCACGAAGGAGCGCGCTTACTCGCGCAACCGCACCGACGGCTCCAACGGCGATGGCACCGGCCCATTCCTCTACTGGGACGACAGCTTTTTTCCGATCCCGTACTACATTTCGGCCCCGTCATTTCGCAACTATCCGACCTTTATCACGGCGATCGACTCCAGCCTAAATACCTGGCGCTCCGTCGACGGAACCCGGTTTGAATTTCTCCCCATGGGTTGCACCGAGTCCACCGTATCCGGCAACGATGGGATGAACCAAATCGTGTACGTGAGCCACCATTGGGAGCTAGATCCGCTGGCGATAGCCGTGACGCGTAACTATTACATCGCGGGCAACTCCGCCCGCACCGGCCTCATCATGGATTCCGACATTCTTCTAAATGGAGTGGGCTACACCTTTTCGACGGATAACACCCCCAACACGCACGACGTACAAAACATTCTCACGCACGAATCGGGACATCTGTTGGGGCTGGGCCACGAAACCGCGACGTTGGACTCCGACGCCACGATGTACGCCTGGGCCGCGCCGAACGAGTTTAACAAGCGGCAGCTACACGCCAACGACCTAGCGGGAATACGTGCGGCTTACGGCGGAACCGGCAATCGTTTTCCCGGCCCCCTCTCCACCGTCAACTGCTCTTTAGGCAAACCGGGTGCGTGCTTAGCGGTGCACGACAAACCGGCCCCGCGTCCCCTAGAATGGGCGATAGCGGCTCTGCTCCTCACGGCGATTTTAGGAATGGGCCGATGGTACCGGCGGCGACTTACTTGATTTTCTTCAGCTCGGCCTTAGCTTTTCCGGCCGCCTGGCTCTTCGGAAACCGCTCGATCAGGTCCTGAAAAAAGATCTTCGCCTCTTTCGGCTTTCCCACCTGCTTGAATGCTTGCGCCTGCCGTAGCATCGCCGTAGGCACGTTGCTGTCCTTGGGGTGGGCCTTGATGAAATCAGTGAATACGCCGGTCGCCGACGCAAACTCGCGCTGCGAGAAGAGGCTCTCGCCGAGAAAAAACTGTGCCTTGCGCCCGTCGACCGTGCCCGACTTGCTCTTCATGACCGCGCGAAATACCTCCGCAGCCTCTTCGTACTTGTCCTGATCGTAAAGCGCCTTGCCCTGCTCGAAACCGGCACTCTTGCGCTCTTCCACCACCCGCTTCTGCTCGTCGTTGTACTTTTTCTGCGCCAGCTCCTCTTCCACGGCCCGCTGCTCGATCGCCTGGATGCGCGTGGTGAGGGTCCCGATCTCTTTCTTCAGCTCGTCGTCGTGCGCACGTAACTGGGTGTTCTGCTCTTCCATCAACGCGGCCAGGCGGGCCACCTCGGTGCGCAGCTCCTCTACCGTGGTCTCCACGTCGGCGCGCTGCCCTTTGGCGACCGTCACCTCTTGCTTGATCTTCTCCATCTCTTGCTCGCGACGGATTTCGCTACGGGTTTTGCAGCCCGTAAGCTCGAGTATGAGTAAACCCAGTAGAAAAAACGATAATGCTTTCGTCATACATCTCTCGGGGGTTATTTGGGTTCGGGATCGGCGCTGCCGCCCGCACCACTATCGGGTTTGGGACGGGCTTGCCCCTGTTTTTGCAACGCTTTGAACTCCGCCTGCTCCGCCAACTGACGTGCCTCAATAGCGTGTTTCTTGGCGGAGTCGAAATAGCCATCCGCATAGTCACGTTTGGCGCGCAGGTAGAAGTTTTCAGCTTTCCGGTAAGCATCCACCGCGATGGCGTCGGCCTTAGCCTTTTGCGCCGCTTTTACGGCCACGTCGGCCAAGATCATCTCATCCACCGGTTTATGGCTGCAGCTAACAAAAATGGCGGCCGCGAAGGTCGCGGCCGCCACTTTCAAAACGGTTGTTTGAGATTTCACGAATTACTTTGATAGCACCACGAACGAAGCGCGGCGGTTACGGGCCCAGGCTGATTCATCGTGGCCGGGATCCTGAGGACGCTCTTTGCCGTAGCTAATGATCGACACGCGGCTGCCTTCGACACCTAGACGCGTCAGGTAATCCTTCACGGCGTTCGCGCGACGTTCACCGAGGGCCAAGTTGTATTCCGTCGTCCCACGTTGATCGCAATGGCCTTCGATCTGGATCGACGCGCTAGCGTTGTCCTTCAGCCATTTGGAACTTTTTTTCAAGACGCTCTTAGCATCGGTCGCCAGCTTGTAGCTGTCGAAAGCGAAGTAAACCGTTTCAAGATCACTCGAGCTAGCGCCACCGGCATCCCCGGCTCCGGCCGTTCCGGCGCTCTCCGCCGGCAAACCTTCTCCACCCGTGGCGGTGAAAGCGGGATCGCCTTCGGTTACGTCCTTCTTGCTGCAGGCCGAAAGTCCGACGATCAAAGTTAGCACCGCGATGGCAATCACGCTGGCACGAAGGTGGCGAATCACGTACATGGAAATCTCCTTGGTTGGGCCGTAGCTTCTTGAAACCGTTATAGAAACATTTTTTTTTTCTAAATTCAACCCGTCAGGGGGTGGTTACCACCTTAAAATGCAAATGTGTTCCGCCAACTTGAGTTACCGGGTGAAAGGCCCGTGCTATCCTTATCCAGATTATGCACCTCGGCATGAAAGTCATTGCTTCGCTAGTGCTGTGGTGCGCCGTGTTATCGGCCGATCCAACGTACATCACCTTTCCGTCGAATATTCCGTGGCTCACGCGGAGAAGCGAAAATTTTGAAATTATCTACCGACGCGGTTACGACGACTTTGCCGTGCGCGCGCTTAAAAATGCGGAGAAGGCGCACCGCATCCTTTCGCCGCTATTTCCCCCCGGCCCCGAACTGACTCACATCGTGCTCGCGGATTTTCAGGATTCGACGAACGGTTACTCCGTCGACATTCCCTACCCCCACATCGTGATCTTCGCGGCCCCACCAGAACCAAGTGGCACCTTGGCGGCACTCGACGACTGGCTCTACTCCGTCATTTTTCACGAGTACGTGCACACGCTTCACCTTTATCCGTCGAAAGGTCTGTGGAGCTGGCTGCGCGCCGTCTTCGGCCCCGTGATTTTACCCATCGGACTTTTGCCGACCCACCTGCACGAAGGGCTCGCCACCTTTTACGAGACAAAATACACGACCCGCGGCCGGGGTCGCGGCTCCGAATTCCCCATGTACCGCCGCTTGGCCGTCGAAGAGCGTAAGTGGGGCAACGACTTTGCTCCGTTAGATCTAATGGACGGGTCGGCTAGCCGGTGGCCCGGCGGCACCTCGGCGTACTTTTTTGGTTACCACCTCTACGAAGAGCTGCACCGGCGTAAAGGCACCGACGGCATCCGCGCGCTCATCGACGACTACAGCGAAAACTGGCCTTACTTCGTGAATTCGCCGCTCGAGAGCATTTACGGCGTGGATTACAAAACGCTGTGGCGCGAAATCTACGTACGCACCGGAACCGAAACGCTCAAAGAGATTCAGAAGATCAAACAAGAAGGGCTTAGCCCCGTTGAGTACCTAACCGACACGCGCTTCAATAAATGGGACTTGAGCGCCTATCCACAAAAAGATGCCGTGCTCGTGCGCACGTCTAGCCCAAAAAAAGGCTCCTACCTCGAAGTCTTTGACGTGGTCCAGAAGAAAACGTTGAAGCGCCTGTCGCTCGGACAAAGTCGCACCGAGGGCACCTGCGCCGGAACGCGCAACCAGCGCACGTGGGTGCTGTCGATCTACTCCTCCGCCCGATTCAATACGTCGACAAATCTGTTGCAAGCGTGGCAGCCCGAGAAAAATGACACGCTCTTACTGACCTCCGATGGAGACGAGTGGTCGACGATGAACCACCTGCACCTGCTCGGCTGCTCGCCCGATCTGAATAACCTCTCCGCGTACCGCGAAGTGGGCGGCGACGGCGTCA
>JAYUBV010000133.1:0-7674 GCA_043740655.1 Pseudomonadota bacterium
CGCGCAACCCACTCTACTGCTTTTACGAGGCAACACCGCCTCCGGAAAGAGTACGACGTTGAAAAAGGGGCAGACTGGTTTGCTAACCGAACTAAAGGCCGCGGATTACTTAGAGGCGATTCGTGACGGGGCCATCAACCCGGACCTGCTCAAGTACCAGCTAATGTTGGAGAGTCCAGGCGCCACTTCATTGTTCGTGCACGAAGAGGGCAGCAACCTGGCCGATCGAGTTATCGATAGCGCGCTCGACGAAAAGCTATCGTTCGTTATCGACAAACGTTTCCTTTCCGTCTCTTCCGTGGAGTCGATCGCCAAAAAAGCTAAGCGTAAAGGGTACCGAGTGGTGATGCTCGACGTCGACGTCGGGCTCGAAGCGTCCGCTTCCCGCCTGTTGTGGCGTGAGCCGGGGACGGCGGATCCGAACGTGCCGTTCGAAGCGGTGGCGCAAGGTTTCAAACAGGCCCGTAGCGAAAGGAAGGCGATTGCACAATCCCCGTGGCTAGATGCCTACGAGTTACTGACCACCGACGGCGCCCACTCCACCCTGGTGGCGTCGAAGAAAGCGGACGGTTCACTCTCGGTGCACGACGAAGGGGTATGGCAGAAGCGCACGACGGTACCGGAGGGCGAGGTGGAGTCCGCCGCAGATCGGTTACGCCACGTCGTGGACCTGCTGAGCACCGTCGATACGGGGGACTACGGCATGGCCGCCGCACTTAAGACGTGGCTTCCGCGCATTCCGTTCGAGGTGCCGCGTTGGGAATCCTTCTTGGAGCTTGAGGCGCACGATGCCCGGCGCACGTTGACCCCATTCGAGACCTTCGTTCCGCGTCCGGTGCACGATGCCTTTGTGAAATCCTTCCGGGAGCAACACCGCCGATCTCCGACGAAGGAAGAGCTAATCCGGTTCGCGCGCGAGCGGGAGGCGGATATTTCCGGCCGTTTGAAGAAGTTCTTTAAGGAAGTCCGCCGCGGCGCCGGCGCCGATTCGCAGTGGCAGCTGGCGCTAGCGCTGAAGGATCATTTCGAAAGTTCTTTCCACAACGCAAAGGTGCGGATAACGCCCTCGGGCCGCGGCTACCTCGTGGCGGTGGAGGGGTTGAGTGCGTTTGAACAAAACCGTCTGGCGTTCGATGAGGTTTGGGAAGCTAAACGCGCGGGTGGAGAAACTTTCGGAATCTGGACCGATTCCCTGGGACCTAACCCTTTGCGAATGACGGCGGACCCGGAGCACGTTCACGGTCCAGGCTTCTGGCACCACAGTGACCAGTATCCCTACTACAGCCCCCACCAGATCGTACGCCGCTACGGTGGCACGATGGACTATTTGAAGGACCTACGGCGGCAAAACGGCGCCTACGTACACCCCCACGATCCGATGCTAATGGATTTTCAGCCGGCACCGGGGCAGGAATTTCATTTTTCTAGGTTTAACGAACGCCGATTTTTCGCCAACGGGTTTCGTTCGGATGAGCCGGCGGCGTACCACGCCGGGGCCACTGCCACGTACAACAATGCCGCCTTCCATTGGAAGGTAGGGCAGGGTAATCGTTTGGCCACCAAGGCCCGCGACCAGGCCCGCGCGCTCGCGATTGCCGCCACGGAAAATGCACGTTTGTCGTCCGAATTGGCAAAGCACGCCCTCAACGCGCTTAAGAACTCGGAAACGTCGTCACCCCATTCCCGTTGGGTAAGTGACGAGTCGCAGCTTACTGATTTTAGCTCCTACCTCCTCAACCGGATGCGTAGCCACGTGGGGGGTAGCGGAGGCGAAGACCCCTTCGACTTCAACACCGAACTAGACGCCGCGGGCGGAAGAATTTTGTGGCACCGAGCTCAGCTTTCGATGCGCGAAGGGGCCGCCGGAATCAATCAGTGGAAGAACCACCGCGAAAAGGCCAAGCTCCACTACGAGCAACTACTGCGAGCAAACGATCGGGTGATGGGCGACGCGCGGCTGCTCTTAAACGAACTCGCGCGAATCCCCGCGCCCGGGCAAACCGAAGTCGTGAACCCCGAGGCCTATAAAACGGGCGGCTTCGTAAAGGCTCCGCTCACGGGATCGCACCGTAAAGTTGCCGTTCTGCCGGGTACCTTCGATCCGCTGCACGAGGGGCACGTGAATAGTGCGCTAGAGCTAGTCCGTCAGTTGGGCTTCGACGAAGTGGTGTTAAGCTCCAACCCGAATCCGGATCGCAAGCCGGGGGCCACGCCGCGTGAGCTACGCGACAAGATGGTGGCGGTGCGCGTTCCCGAAAGCCCCGGACTCAACGCCTATTTCTTTCACGAAAGCCAAGGGCCGTTCCCGACCTCGGGCGGCGAAGTTATAGCCCGCATGAAGCAAGTTTACGGCACGGACCAGGTCTACAGCGTGATCGGCGACGACGTTTATCTAGAGTTCAAGAAGCGCGGTAAGTTCGATAAACCGAACGGCATCCAGTACGTGGTGCTACTACGCGGTCCCGATTCGCCGTTGCTGAAAGAGCCGGGCGCACGACCATCGAACGTAACCTTCTTTGATCCCGGAAACGTGAACTCAATTAGCTCGACCAAGGTGAGAAACACGGTGAAGGCCGGCCTAGCCCTTCCGCCAGATTGGATCCATCCCGCGGTGGGCCAGTTGATCGACGACGAAAAACTCTACCGGGACAGGTGAGGTAGGTCCTTAATCCGTCGGTGGATGCTCCGTTGTTTCGTCACGAGTTTCCCCCAGTGGAGGGTGTTGTGGAGGCATCGTTTCAGTGGCGCCATCTTTCGATCCCTAAACCAAACGCCGAGCTCCCGCCGCACCATCCGCGCGAAGCATCGGGTGGCTCCGGGGTTGAGTTCTACCCACAAATCGGCGCGGTTTAGTACGGTGCCGAACGTTTTGGAGAGGTGCCCTTCATATATCCAACTCTCTTGGCGAGTGAGGGTTTCGACGCGGTCTAGAAACGGAGTCGTCTCCCCCGGCCGATCGTTCCAGAAGATAGCGTCCGCCTCGATGTGGGGCACGCCGTAGCATTGCGCCAACTCCCGCGCGAGCGACGTCTTGCCCGCCCCGGGCAGCCCAGTAATGACCAGCCTCAATTTTCGCCCCTTTCAAACACGTCGAGGATCGACACCAGCTTTTTTTCGCGGGCGACTAGTGTGAAGGTTTGTGCGGCCTCGATCGTGCCTTCTTGGAGGACCCGGAAATAAACCCCGGGTCGTTTCGATTGCATGAAGGTCTTTAAGATCTTGGGATCGCCGAATTTGACCCCCAGCTTGTAGCAAGGAAAACGCGGCTCACTCACCTGCAACACGGCGGTCCCGATTTCGAAGGTATCGCCAACGTAAGTTTTATCCTCCGGCAACGCGTCGATGCTTAGGTTTTCCCCAAACGCGCCGTACTCGAACACATCTTGGGGCCTAGCCTTCTTCCACCACGGGTACGCGTCGATCGAATAGGCGTAGATGGCCTTGTCCACGCCGCCGTGAACGGTGAGATCGGCTTGGCGATCGCCTTCCAAATTTAAGCGCTTTACCTTTATTGGACCGCTCACCGGCCGTTTGATGATGGCGGTGGTTACCTGTTTACCGCGAAAGGGGATCTCTTGGGGGGTGCCGACCTGGATGGAAACGATTTTCATCATGATTTAAGGTTTGAGTAGCACAAGGGGGACGGAACTTGTTGGCGCTCCGGGTCATAATGCTAGGGAAGCCCTTTGACCTGGCTGGAATCGCCCCTTAGACTCGATTCCATGAAACAAAATCTAAAACTTTTCGGGCTCTTGGCGTTGTTCTGCTTGAGTTTTTCTAAACCCGCGAAAGCGGTCGACGGTCTTTATTTGGGCGGCGTCCTCGGCGCGGTTGGCCTCACCAATACGGTGAGTTCCGACACGAAGCTGGGTTTTGGCGTGGACTTGGGTCTGCGTGCCAACTCGGTGGTGGACGTGGTCTTCCACTTCCAGACCAGTTCGCACACGGGGGCCACGCTCTACATGCCGTACCTCACGGCGGAGATGCACTGGCTCGAAGTGAACGACTTTGATTTCACCCTGGGCGTTGGCCCGGGCCTTTACTTCGCCAAGTCGCCGCTAGCGACCACGACCAACTTCGGAATTAACTTTGGAACTGCCGTGGACCTGAAGGTCGACGACGCGATCCGGTTGGGATTGGGTGCTCGCTACCACGTCGTTATCGATAGCGCCTCGGCCAATATCTGGTCATTCCTATTCCGGTTCGGGTATTTCTTCGGATCGTAATGGTTGAACTTATCGACCTCACGTTGCGCGACGGCTTGCAGATGGAGCCCCGTGTGCTTTCCCTCGACGAAAAGGGAAAGCTCTACGATCGGATCCGTGCGTTTAGACCCGCGCGGATCGAGGTGACAAGCTTCGTCCACCCCAAATGGCTTCCGCAATTTTCGGACGCGGAAAACTTTCTGAATAAGATTGCCCCCACGCTGGGAAAGGGAATTCCCACTATGGCGTTTGTACCCAATGTGAAGGGGCTAGAGCGCCTGCTGGCGTTTCCCATTGATTGGGTCACGGCCTTTGTCGCGACTTCGGAAACGTTCAATCAGAAGAATGTGAATCAGACGGTGAACGACACGCTGGCGGAGCTGAAGAAAGTGGTCGAGGGCGCCCGGGCGGCCAAACGCAAAGTCCGCCTGTACGTGTCGACGTTGTTCGGCTGCCCTTACGAAGGGGCGATGAAACCCGAACGCATTCGCGACGTGGTGGCACGCGTGGCGGCACTCGGCCCCGACGAGATCGCGCTTAGCGATACGTTGGGCACGGCAACGCTGCCACTGGCGGAGTCGGTAATTGACACGAGCCTGTCGCTCTTTCCGGCCGAGAAGACCGCCCTGCACGTGCACGACACGTACGGCACGGCGCTCATGGCGATTGCGGTCGCGTTTAAAAAAGGGATTCGCAAATTTGACTGTAGCCTAGGCGGCACCGGCGGATGCCCGTATGCCAAAGGGGCCAGTGGAAACGTAGCCATCGAAGACGTGGCGGCGATGTTTGCGCGCCAGAGCGTTCCGACCGGAATCGATTGGGCCGCGCTCGAGGCGGCGCTTACTACTTTGAAAACGGAGTCGGGGCTAACGGCACGATCCCGCATTGCGGAAATCTTTGCTCGGGGGGGGAGACCTTATGGCATTGGGTGAGCTTCAAGTCCGTCGGGAAAACAACACGGTGATTGCGGTACTGAACCGCCCGGATAAACACAACGCACTCCACAAGCACGTGTTCGACGAGCTGAAGTCGCTCATCGATGTGCTGGAAACCGACCGAACGGTGCGGGCGTTGATCCTGACCGGGGCGGGAGAAAAAGCTTTCTGCGTGGGCGCCGATCTCAAAGAGCGGGCCGGCATGAACGACAAGGACGTTCTCAACCGTCTGCAGATGGTGCGGCACCTCTACTTACGATTAGAGCGCTTAGGTTTCCCCGTGATCGGGGCCATCAACGGCATGGCGCTGGGCGGAGGTTTGGAGCTGGCCTTGGCGTGCGATCTGCGCGTGGCTTCCGAAAATGCGGTTATGGGATTCCCCGAAGTCGAGCTGGGGGTCATTCCCGGCAACGGCGGTACGCAGCGATTGGCGCGTTTGGTGGGGCGGGCCCGCACCATGGAGATGGTGCTCTTGTCACGTCGCCTCTCGGCCCAAGAGGCTTCGGAGTTAGGTTTAATACAAGCGGTGGTGCCGGTGGGACAGGCGTTGCAAACCGCCAAGTTGTGGGCCACTAAGATTGGCGACGCCGGACCCATCGCGATCCGGCAGGCTAAGAATGCTATCCGGATGGGGCTCGAAAAGGGGCTCGAAGAAGGGCTGGCGCTTGAAATCGAAGCGTACGCGCCGTGCCTGCATTCCAAAGATCGTCAAGAAGGTTTGAAGGCATTCCAAGAAAAGCGGAAGCCAGTTTTTGTAGGGGAGTAATTTCTAAAGTGTCCGAAGTTTCCGATAGCAAAGAGTCCCGGCGGCAACGCTTAGTCCTACTTCACCGTGCGATGAAGGAGCGGATCCTCGTCATCGACGGCGCCATGGGAACCGCGATTCAGGATCGTAATCTCGCCGCCAAAGATTTTGGGGGCGACGTTTACGAGGGGTGTAACGAGTACCTTTGCATCACCCGTCCGGACATCATTGAGGATGTGCACCGGCAGCATTTAGCGGCGGGCTGTGACATTGTCGAGAGCAACTCATTTGGCGGAGTCTCTTTCGTACTTGAGGAATTCAGCCTCGGCCGTCGCGCGCACGAGATCAACGTGGCGTCGGCCCGTTTAGCGCGACAAGCGTCGGACCTGTTTTCCACGCCGGAAAAGCCTCGCTTCGTGGCGGGTTCCATGGGCCCCACGACCAAAGCGATGAGCGTTACCGGAGGCATCACTTTCGATGCGCTCCTGAAAGAGTATTACGATCAGGCTAAAGCCTTGGTCGAGGGCGGCGCGGACTACCTCCTGCTCGAAACCTGCCAAGATACGCGAAACGTGAAGGCCGGCATTCTCGCCGTTCAGAATCTTAGGCGCGACCTGGCGGAAGAGATTCCGCTAGCGATTTCGGTGACGATCGAACCCATGGGTACCATGCTCGCCGGTCAGAATATTGAAGCGTTGCTGGCTTCGGTGGAGCACCTTGATCTGCTGTACCTAGGACTCAACTGCGCGACCGGTCCGGAGTTCATGACCGATCCGATCCGCACCCTGTCGGGAGTTTCTCCTTTCCCGGTGGCCTGTGTGCCGAACGCCGGCTTACCCGACGAGAACGGCAAATATTTGGAAACACCCCACATGGTGGGGGCGGTGCTGGGCAAGTTTATCGAAAAGAAATGGATCAACGTGGTCGGGGGCTGTTGCGGAACGCACGCGGGGCATATCGAAGAGTTGGCAAAGCTCGTCGCGGGGAAGCAACCACGTGAGCTAGTCCACCTGGAACGCACGGTGCTCTCCGGCACCGAGGCCTTCGAGATGACCGACGAAGTGCGACCGGTGATCGTAGGCGAACGTACCAACGTGATCGGAAGCCGAAAGTTTAAGAAGCTCATCACCGAAGACAAGTTCGACGACGCGGCCGAGGTCGCGCGAGGACAGATTCGTTCGGGCGCCCAAGTACTGGACGTGTGTTTAGCCAATCCGGACCGCAACGAGTACGCCGACATGGAGCGGTTTTTAGAGATGGCGATCCGTCGGGTGCGGGTGCCGTTCATGATCGATAGCACCGACGAAAAAGTAGTGGAGCTTGGGCTTAAGTATTCTCAGGGTAAGTCCGTTATCAACTCCGTGAATTTGGAAGACGGTGAAGAACGCTTCGAAGCGGTCATCCCGCTGGCGAACCGCTACGGCGCCGCCGTCGTGGTCGGTACGATCGATGAAGATCCGGTACAGGGCATGGCGGTGACGCGCGATCGTAAACTCGCGGTAGCCGAACGAAGTTTTAATCTGCTGACAAAAAAGTACGGTCTAGCCGCGCAAAACATCATCTGGGATCCGCTCGTGTTCCCTTGCGCCACCGGGGATAAGCAGTACGTCGGAAGTGCGGTAGAAACGATTGAAGGCATTCGCCTCATCAAGCAGAAGTTCCCCCAAACCAAAACCATATTGGGGATCTCGAACGTGAGTTTCGGGCTACCGCCCGAAGGGCGCGAGGTCCTGAACTCCGTGTTCCTGTACCTCTGCGTGCAGGCGGGGCTCGACATGGCCATCGTCAA
>JAYUBV010000134.1:0-2294 GCA_043740655.1 Pseudomonadota bacterium
GATAAATTACGGCCAGTTTAGTTTCAGTGAGTGCGCCGCCTTTATACCGGGGAGAGGCGGTCCGCGCTGCGAGGCGATTAATCGTTACGTGTTGAGAACGGTGAAGGAGTTAAAGCCCGACGTTTTGCTTATCTTTGCCAATTACCTGGCTTGGACCGACGAATCTCATTTTCAGGAGGGAAACCAATTCCCCGAACAGCTGATGCGATCGCTGGAGGAGCTTCGGGCCGCCGGGCAAAAAAACATTGTGCTCGTTGGTCAAGCGCCGGTGTGGTGGGATCCCCTCCCGGCCATCCTGACTCACCATTTTCTGACTCGGGAACGGCCCATTCCCCGACGCATGTTTAACGGGCTAAGGGCCGAGTCCTTACAAACGGACCGACGGATGAAGGATCTTACGCAACAGCACGGGTTTGGTTACCTGTCGCTAAAAGAAGCCCTCTGCGATGCTTCGGGCTGCCTGATTTCAGCGGGCCCCTTCCCGGATCGGGATCTACTAGTGTGGGATCACGCCCACCTTTCGCTCGCCGGAGCCAGCTACGTAACCACGAAGGTTATTGCCCCCGCGATCTCCGAACTTCTGAAACCAAGCGTTTTACTCCCCAGCTTCAGTGGGCGTAAATCCGTTCCAAGTCGGCGATACTAAGCCGGCACGTCGTGGCTAAGCGGCCAACCGTGGCCCAGCGTTTTCCCGACACGCATGATGCCTTGCGCAGATCCAAACCAAGATTAACCAGGTAGTCCGCGGTCACCACGTTTGCGGTATAGAGCACTTTATAGACCGCGGCCTCTCCGCCCATCTCGCGAATCCAAGCGGCTACCTCTTCGGGTGAGGTGTTTCCTTCCGCGTGCCAGGTGCAAAAGGTTTCCGTTACGGTGCACCGACTATGGCTGGCGTTTTCACACGCGCGCTTGGCCGCCTCACCGGCCGCGAAAGCCGTCTCGTCCCGATCGACAAGGTAGTTCGCCGCACCGAATCCCCACCATTCCATCAGAGTGGCACTGAAGCCCTTCGCAATTCCGATGCAGCCGCGTTCTACGTAAGTCTTAATTTCGCAGCTTTTGTCGTAGCAAGCCCGAATCGCGGCCGTTTTGGCTAGATACTCCGAGCTTTCGCCGAAAGCTCGTCCCACGCGCCCGCCATTTTCGCGCGAAAAAGCTGCGGCGGCCCAGCGGCCAAACTCCGGCTCGGCGGCCCGTGCATTTATCGTCGGCAAAATCATCATAACCACTAAAAGAAATTTGAAATTCATGTTGTCCCCTAAGCGCGAAAGTTAGTTGAAAGAGATTTCCTGCGGGATACCCGTCGCACATTCGGAAAAAAGGACGCGGCATTTGTCCCCTTTGTTGCCCACGAACTTATCGCAGTCGCGGAGCGCCGTGGCTTCGGCATCCCGGCGGGTGGTTTCTCGTCCGAGGAACGATCCCAAGCCGGTGAAGTAAGCCCCTTGCGCTACCGCTAGGCACTGGTGTCCCCATCCGCCGTAAAAAAATCGGCAGGTGCTGCCGCAAGCCGCATCGGTTTGGCGCGAGAGCTCTGCTAGCGCCTCCGATCGGCGAAGCGTGTTCTCCAGCTCCGAAGCGTTAGTGTTTAAAGAGACCTTCGATGTAGCCGAACTACGCACCTCCGTGCAGTCATATCCGTTCTTGCGCGGATAGCTCGGCGATGGATTGAAATGACAAGAGATCGAGATTATCGGTACGTCGTACGTCTGGGCGCGCGCGAGCGGCGCAACCCCGATTCCCACTAGAATAACTAGCGTGAGTTGAGTGTGAAATGACATGTTCCCCCCGTGAATGGCCTTCATAGGTTGAGTCTCGACTGATCGGCCGACTGCCCCATTGAAGTCAATAGGGGTTGGAGAGGGTTAAAGGGCGGGCCTCCGTGCGTGCTCCCGGCGGAACGGGTACACTTAATTAATGTCCTTCGGGAATCCTGCAACGCACATCGCGCTTCTTGCGGCGTTAGCCTTTCTCCCCGGGCACGCGGAGCAGGCGGCCAAGGGTTCGCGGGTCCCGGTCCCGCAGTGCCCCTACTACCTCAGCTTGCTCGAGCGGGGCTGGCGCGCGGCGACCGGCCAGTCCGTGTACGGCGGCAATTCGTTCAACGTACGTCGCGAGGCTCACGAATACGTGGAGCAGATGGGACCCGAACTTCGTAAATCACTCGTCGGGCTCGGCGAGGATAAGGTTATCGTGGACTTCGGCGACGGAAGGGGAATGTTCGGCCGGCAGCTCGCCGGAGGGGCCAAGCCACCCCAGATTTTTCCGGACTTTTCTCGGTCCTCCCCGAA
>JAYUBV010000135.1:0-2289 GCA_043740655.1 Pseudomonadota bacterium
CGGCCGGTGAATGGGAGCGCCTCGGTCCCTGTAAGGCCGGTTCGATGGTCTGCACCGCCGAGTATGATCCGCACACTTGCGACATCGTCTTTGCGCACAGCGGCCAGTTCGTCAGGAGCGTGAGCGGCGGCAACCGGTGCGGGGCGGCGGGCAAATTCCGCTCGCGTCAATGCGAAGCTCACCTACAGAATCCGCTAAAGTACGCCGATGCTTCGGCATTCTCGGTCGATAACTGCCGCAAAAACTAAAAAAGAATCCGACCAGTAGTCACAGATCTTGCCCCCCGTACGTTTTGTACGATGTGGGGCAGGCAGTCCAAAGGCTCGATAGGGTTTTTGATTGTCCCACACTGTTTCTATTGGTTTCCCTCTCCTCTCACGGGCTGGTCTTTTGGATGGGCCAGTCCGTGAGAGTCCCCCTTTTTTCCCCCGTCCCGATACCCATTGAAGTCGTCGCGGTTCCGCTGCCCGTTTTGAAGCGTACCGGCACGTCTAGTCGCCGTGGGGGAACTTCCGCCCAAGCGGGAGCCAGGATCGAGCGGACCAGCACTAAGCGAAACGGACTTCCTTTCTCGGCGTTATCGGGTCAGCCCAATCGATTTGGATTTTCTGCAGGGGAGGTCGGCGCCTCGGCGGTGGCCGAAGGGTTTGGAGATGGCGACGAGGGAGGCCGTGCGTTCGCCCGGTCCGCCCGCCTCATCGGGGCCCAGTCCCGGCTTTACGAAGTGATTGAGTACGCTCTGGGCTACCCGGCGGAGTTCATCGAGAAGGATATCGAAGGCGTCGTCCACGCGGACCTGTCCTTTTCCGGCGAGGGGCGCTGGATCGAAGGCGGCTCCCGGGTAAAGTCTACGAACCGCTTCCTGCGCGTTTACGTCCACCGCATGCTCCGCAAAGCCCTGGCGCGGGGCCTATTCACCAATCAGCCCAAGGAGTACCGGGTAAAGGCGGTATTTCACTTTGAGATGGAACGGCGTTTGCCGATTAACCAGGCCGATCAGGCGATCCAACTGGCGCACGCCGGCACGGGTTCCTCGGGCTCCGGCCCGCTCCTACAATTTCAGCGGACCCACTACCTTTGGTTGCCATTCGAACTCGGGGCAAAGGGGCGCTCCGGCGCCTCGCTCGACGGGAGCCGGCCACCGGGTGCCGTTCAACCGATGATCGGCGTGAACGTAGGGTCCCTGCTCGAAAAGGGAGTTTCCGCCATCGAAAGTCTCTTCTCCTCCAAGAATGGGGAGGATCCCCTCGAGCGCTACCGGCGCGATCCTCTGTGGGCTGAGGAATAGTCAGGGCTGCAGAAATTTGGCCACGTTCAGCACGGAGACCTTCCCGAAATTTTCCCGGACGAATAGGTGGCGCCCCTCCCGCGAAAAGAGTAACCCGGTCGCCGTCTCGTAAATCGGCAGTGATCCGACCTCCTGCCCCGTCTTTTGATCAAAGAGAACCACTTTGGTTTGCCCTTGCGCCTTTCTCACGGTGAATGCCCCCAGCCGTCCCGCGGGGTCGATCGTGAGGTAGAAATTGAGAACGTTGCGAATTTGGAAGGGCTCCGCGGCCGGCAGGGGACGGGAGACCATCTGCCCCCGCGTAAAGACCTCAATTCTAGCGTCATTCGAAAATCCGGACATGTAGGCGGTCGTACCGTCGGTGGACCAATCAACAAAACTCGGAATGCTACCGACGCCGGCGGCATTTTTTTCCCACGTAGGCCCCGCGGCTACCTCCACCAACTTTCCGCCCGCATCGGCCCGAACGATCTTCACCGATCGCGATGCCCCCCGTTGCCCGAGCACGGTGATTTCGTCCGCGCCGGCCATCGCTCGCCACGCCGAGATCGAAGCTCCCTCGCCTAAGGCCTCCGCGTGATCCAACGAAGCGATGTGGTTATTTCGCAGATCGAGGCGCAGCAGATGAGCCAGGGTGCTTAGATAAACGTAGTGGGGCGACGCCCCCACCTGCGCGCCACTCCACAAGCTCTCGCCGACGGGGAGATCGATCGCAATCTGATTGGCCCAATCCGGTTTCCCCTGTACGAGCGGTACCCTGAAAACCTGCTTTTCGCGGGACAGTAGCAGCTCGCGATTTCCAGGGAGAAAGACCGGAAGTGGAGGTCCCTGCTTGAATGGTCCGGGGATCTGGAGATCCCACGACTTACGGGTATCTGGATCAAAGTAACTCCAGATATTGGGTCTACCCTCCCAACCGTGGCCCCCGATTACGGCGTTTCCCTCGAGGTTTCGCACCAACCCGTTGTTGGTATTGAGCGGGATCTCATAATCCATCACGG
>JAYUBV010000136.1:0-2289 GCA_043740655.1 Pseudomonadota bacterium
TCGGGGCTGCCAAACGCATCCAGCTCACCCTCGTGGGGCAAGGCTTGGAGGCGAATCGGACAGTTGGGGTCGTCCTTATCGATGAGCGCGGCGTAGTACCGGGGAAGCAGAAACTGGTACTTTTCGAATACCGGCTCGAGGGCCAAGGCTTGCTCGGAGGTAACGAGTCCGAATTCCACCAGGTCCGCGGCCGTGCGGAGGGCGTTCCCAAGCCGCTTTTGCCAGGTCTCCCCACTGGAAACGCCTATTTCGGGCTGGTTTCGGACGTCCATAGGGGGCGCTTTTACCCTAAAAGCCCACGAAAATACCAGGGTTATTGGCCCGGCTCGGGGTTGAGGAGGCGAGGGCGGTGAGGTAGCTTACGGGCACTCTATGAAGACGGATAACAAAAACGAAGCCGGTACCGGCGCGCATACCGTGAAGATCCAACCGTACCCCTATAAGTACGAATCCCATTTTGAAGAACCGGACTGGACCCGGCTACCCGGTTACAAAAATGTAACCAAGGATGAGTGGGAGAGCTCACTCTGGCAGAAGCGTAACTTTATCCAGTCGGTCGATAAGATGAAGGCCGTGTTCGGCCCCAAGATGTCGGACAAGCTGGCGTTGGACATCCTGAAGGATCAGGCGGAGCGCTCGACGATGTCGATGCTCATTCCTCCCCAGATGATCAACACGATGAACGAGAACGATCTGGAACATGATCCGATTCGCCTTTACATGGCGCCGGCGTTTAGCGATCGCGCCACGGAATGGCCAAGCCATCCGAAAGCGCTACGTGATTCGTTGCACGAGCACGAGATGTGGGTGTCGGAAGGGTTGACCCACCGGTACCCCACCAAAGTTTTGGCAGAGCTGCTCAGCACTTGTCCGCAGTACTGCGGACATTGCACACGTATGGACCTCGTCGGGCAGAGCGTTCCCCAGGTGCCCAAGCGTAAGTTTGAAGCGCCACAGGGGGATCGCCATGAGGCGATGCTGCAGTATTTGAAGCAGACTCCGTCGGTGCGTGACGTGGTGGTTTCGGGCGGCGACATCGCCAACTTACCGGCGGTCACGCTCGAGAAATTCATTTCGGGGTTGCTGGATATCGAGAATATTCGCGACATCCGGCTGGCCAGCAAGGGTTTGATGGGCGTTCCGCAGCATTTTTTGCAGGACGAAGTGTTGAAGATGCTGGACCGTCTAGCGACTAAGGCGGTCGATCGCGGCGTCTCGCTCGCGATGCATACGCACATCAACCATGCGAACTCGATCACCCCGCTCGTGCGCAAAGCCGCGCGCAAGCTGCTCGACATGGGGTTCCGCGACGTGCGTAACCAGGGCGTGTTGCTCCGTGGAGTGAACGATTCGGAAAAAGCGTTGCTCGATCTCTGCTTCAAGTTGCAGGATCACGGCAGTATCCTTCCGTACTACTTTTACATGTGCGACATGATTCCGAACTCGGAACATTGGCGCGTGAGCCTCGCCAAGGCACAGCGGCTGCAGCACAACATCATGGGCTACCTGCCAGGGTTTGCAACCCCGCGGATCGTTTGCGATGTGCCGTACGTCGGCAAACGTTGGGTGCACCAGGTGCATTCCTACGATCAGGTGAAGGGAATCTCGTACTGGACGAAGAACTACCTCACCAGCATCGAATGGGATAAACCGGAAAATCTTCAGAAGTTGTACGAGTACTACGATCCGATCGACGAACTGCCGGAAGAGGGCAAGGCCTACTGGCGTACGCAGAAATAGGCGCTAACCGCGCTGGATCTTTTTTTGCGGGGTCCCACTGGCGTCTGCCGGTTCGCCCTCGGCTGCTCGTGATGACTGGACTTGCGGCACCGCCCCCATGCGGATTCGGTAGATTCCGAACAGGCTCATCTTGAGGAGCTTTAATCCGTCGCGGAATCGGTGGATGTTGGTTTCGCCGTAACGGCGGGCCAAGTAAGAGACCTCCACCTCGGCCGCGCCAAGTCCTAGGGCGGCCGCGGGAAACAGCAGCTCAAAATCACCGAACGGATCGAAGTCTGGATAGCGTTCCGTCCATAGGCGCATTCTTTCGTACTGTTTTTTTGTGAATAGCTTCGTGCCGCACAGACTATCGCTTAGCGGTAAATCCAGCGCGAAGGTCAATAGCCGCGCGAAGAAATGATTGCCCAGCAGATTTAGTCGCTGCATCGCCCCTTTTTCCATCGGGCGTTTTAGGCGCGATCCGTTTACAAAGTCGGCTCGTCCCAGGTGGTAGAGCTCGTGGAATCGGAGCAATTCCTTCGCCGGCACGGTACGATCCGCGTCGTAGAT
>JAYUBV010000137.1:0-7643 GCA_043740655.1 Pseudomonadota bacterium
CGATGAAGATCGATACGGATACGCCGTGCTCAACTTCGAGCTCGCCCCGTCCAGTTATCAGACCGAGACCGTACGCATTCAGGAGCTAATTCGTAAAAAAGGCTACTACGGGGAATTCAGCGAGAGTGACGTCTTCGCCGGCAAGAAAAAAATTCGCAAGCGGATTGAAGAGTGGGCCAGCAACAGCGAAGCTCAGCTTAAGATCGCCAAAGAGTTGTTCGACTTCCAACAACGCTACGAGACGGATAAAACGCCGCTCGACTTCATGGAAGCGCTCACGCCTAGTGAGGTGAAAGAGCGCCTCACGCGCCTTTTCAACCCGGAACGCGCCTACGTCATGAAACACGAACCCCCGCTCGGCTTCCGCGGCGAGGAATTTGCCTTCTGGGTGGCGGTGGCGTTCCTGACGTTGTTCGGCTTCCGATTCGTTTTCTCGCGCAATTTCCCGTACACGCGCATTCGTTACGTACGGAAGGTCCGCTATCAACCATGGTTCCTAATCGCCGCGGGGTTCGTCTACCTAAATATTCTGTGGGTCGTCTGCCAGATATTCCAAAATGTGCAAGGGCAGTTGCTCGCCATAAATTTTATTCAGTCAACGTTCCTGCTTTCCCAGTACGCCGAAACGGGCGTATTCGCTTTTTTCGTGACTACCGTCACCCTCTTTTTTATGGGTTCGGTGCCCAGAAAAATTCTCGTCGTGAACCAGCAACTTTGGATCAAGAGTTTGAGCTTCCGCTCGCGCCGTTTTCCCAAGGGAATGATCCAAACAATTTTCTGCTGCCGGCCCCATCAGCTGCTCACCATGGGCTTCTTCCGCGAATGGCCGCGCCTTTTCCACTGGGCCCTCTGGAAGAAAGGGCTCTTCATAGAGATTAAGGATGGCACGGCTTACTTCCTGGGCTTCTCGGATCCTGACCAGGTGCTGAAAGATCTCAACGAGATCTTCCGGCAACTGCCGAACGAAGTGGAAGCGCCCCAAGATCCGCCTAAGCCCGCGCCGTTTCAAGAAGCTTCCGGCGGTGTGTTAAAAATACTACTACCGTTCCTGCTGCTTTTGCCGTTGGCGACGTCCGCCGAAGCACCGGCCCCACCCGCGGGCGCTGAAGCGCCGGCGATCTTCATCAAGAAGCGGCCGTTCCAGATTACCGGTCAGCTATCGCCGTTCCGCTTCCTAGTGGATAACCGCATGCTCTTTGAGCGACCACGTTCCTACACGCTCTTCAAAGTGAACGGTATCGAGGTAAAGCCTAAGAGCGACGCCATGCGATTGTTCAACTTCGAGACGGATTCGGACAAGCTGACGCTGAACCTCGCCACGTGGAACGGCGTAGGAGAACGGCTCAAAGTCGAGCCCGGTCGGATCACGAAGGTCGGCTGGGAACGGGATCAGTTCGTCTTCAAAATTGAAGGCTACGTCGCGCAGGCGCAGATCGATGGACAGACCATTATGATCTCTAAAGACCAAATCGTATTTCAGCCCGGCAAGCGCAAGAACGAGCCGCATAAGCTGGTACTTGTCGGCGAAGGTGCTATCCCCAATGTGACCTACGACTTCCAACTCGTTAGCCGCGCGGAATACGCCAAGCGCGCGTCTACGAAGCAGCGGGAAGATCACAGCAATAAGAATCGGCTCATTGCATCGGCCCCGTCCGGCACCAAGTGGGGTTTCGCCGAGATCGACTTTGGGGTGCGCTTCGGCGGCGGCTCGGCGCCGGCCCTCGGCATTTCGCTCGCGCCAAGACTATCGAGCGGAACTCTGGGCTGGAAGGGGCTACTCGGGGTAGCCCTCTATTCCGCCACGCCCCAGATGCAGGTGGGCGCACGCCTAGGCCTGCACCTCGTCTACAGCAACCCAAGCTCCCTGCCGTTAGCGATCGAAGGCGGCCCCTCGCTCTATTTACTCGGTGGAGGCGTGGGAGCCGCCGTGACCATGGATCTGGCTGGAGCCTACGAGCTGTCGCACCCGATCGGCCCCATCAACATGTTTGGTGTGGGTTACTCGTTCTGGATAACCCCCAGTGCTCACCAACTAAGGGCATTCATCGGTATAAAGTTCTAAAAGGTACGGCCTACCTTTTTCATGTAGAAATTACCGACCTGAAAAAAGTATCTGACAAAGGAAGGGTGTACCAAGTTGGATTACCCGATTTTTTCGATGAGGTAGCGGTCAGGGGAGAGGCGGACGCCCGCGGCCGCTAAGTGGTTTAGCGCCTTATCGAGCACTTCGTCGGCGATGAGGAGCTGCCGACCGTAGTCCTCGACGTAATAGATAAGCTTGTAAACGATGTAACTGCCCGTCGTGTCCATGATCAGCGCCAACGGTTCGGGGTGACGAGCCACTCCCGCGGTCGACGTGGCGGCGTCCAACAGCAACCTTTCCACCTTCTTGCGATCGGCATCGTACGGAATATGGAAGAAATGCCCCCGCGTGAAGGGGCGAACCTTCGCGGAGAAATTTAAAACCTGAGATTGCGCCATCGTGCGATTGGGCACGGAGATCCATTCGTCACCCATCGCCACGAGCATCGTCGCTCGCCAAGAGATCTCGTAAACTTGCCCCGCCCATTTTTGCGGTCCATTTGAAATTTCGATCCAGTCGCCAATTTCGTAGGGCTTGTCGAACTGCATCGCCACGCCGGCCATCAGGTTGCCCAACGTGTCCTGCAGCGCAAGACCGAGCACGATGGAGAAAACGGCGGAGGTCGCCAGCAACGGAGCTAGCCGGAACTCAAACACCGTGGATGCCACCCACGTGCCGAGCAGCAACGAAAAGGTCATGGTGACGATGTTCACCACGATAAGTGGCACGCCCACCGTCATGTTCTGTAAAAAAAGGTATTCAAACACCGCGACGCGCACCACTTTCGTGAGTACGACGCAGTTCCAGTACAACGCCGCCAACGCCACGTAAGGAATCACCCGGTCGACCAAATTCCCCGGGCTATCGATCAGCCGCAACATCCAAAAGCCGATGGAAAAGGCGAGCAGGTTCGCGCAATGGAACAGGAGATTACGGAAAAGCTTCCCCAGGTTGATGTGGCGATCCGGCGATAGCCCCTTCAGGAAAAGCCGGTAGAAAACCCACGTGCTCAGCGCCAGCGCGAGCACCAAAAACAAAAGCTCGGCCTGAATAATTGGCTCAATACGCTGTAATGGAATCCAAGAGTTCACGTCGGACTTATCGGGTTTTTTTAGAGGGGGCTTGAGGGGAGAAAAGCGGTTACCAGCCAATGGGCGTAAGTGCGCCTTTCTTAACGGTGATACCGTCGCGCAGGCTGCGTTCTGCCCCATTTTGGGTGGCTACGGTACAGGGCAAAACGTTGCCTTCGCGATCCGTGAGCTTTCCTTCGGGGTTTACGCTAACTTCTTTGTACAAGCGGTCGGGCTGTTCCGAGCAGGCGAGCACGGCGGTGGTTTTTTCATCCGTGCAAGTGAATCCCATGCTTCCGGGCATGCAGTATCGAAAGGTTTGACCCGTTTTCGGCGCTATGCTGGGAGCATTCTTTAAAGGCTTCGGAACTTCGTGTTTTGATGAGTTGGCGTGCGCGGAGGCGGTGACAAAACCGACAATGAAAGCTACCCGCGCGATGAAATTCCAGAAGATGCGTCCCATTGTTGACCCCACTTAGTACACCTTTAGTGTGCAAGCCCCCGGCCGACGGGTTACGCATTGAATACCCCCAGAATACGGCTAAATGAGGCTAAAAGTAGCCTAAACCGTCAAAAAAAAAGACATTTTTAGCCTCAAAAAATGGCCTCCCCTAAGACAGAAAGTGCGCGCCAGCCTCCTCTACAATCGTCAAAAACCTGGGGCCCGGAATTTTCCAAATACGCGGCAACGAAAAATGCGCTCCGACATCCCGACCGCAACGATACAATTTTCCATGTATTCAACGAGTGGAATTGTGTGGCGTGTTCTTTGTCTTCAGGGGCCCACCGCTTGCACTCTTTTCACCCGAAGGGGCTGAAATTGTCTTCATTCCGCAAACGCCTATTCATCTTGTACGGCACCTTTGTATTTTCAATCTCGACTCCGAGCTACGCCACCGATCCCAGTCACAACTCGGATGGCGGCGTGCCCGAAGTAAAGGCTACCGCCACGCCTTCGGCCGAAGCTCCCGAAAACGCTGAAAAGAACGCCGAGGCCGATAAGGAAAAAGAAAAAGATAAGAAAGCCTACGAAGAGGCGACCAAAGATTTTTCCAAAGAGATCCTCGCGGCCCTCGATGCTCTGAGTTTTAAAGACGGTACCTCTTTGCTCGATTCCAATCCAAAACTCGCCATCGCGTTGGCCAATGCCACGAAAGAACTTCTGGCGGACGGTAAGACCAAACCCGAAGACGCAGTTAAAATGATTAAGGATTTGAAGGAATTTACTCTTAACATCGATGCCAAAAGTGATTTGGCCGACTTCGCCAATCTCGAAAAGCTCCGAGAGGCCGCCATCAATTCCGGCATCCTCATTGGAAAGATTCCGAAAGAACTCTCTAAGGACAAAGTTAAGGGCTTCGCGGATATGGTGCTCGACAGCATCATGTATGTAGATTTTGGAACTAAACTCCCCGGTGACGAACCCAAAGGTGGCAAGGGCGACAAAGGTCCCGTCTCGGTCGGCGAAAATGGTGCCGAACCGCCCAAGGCGGACCCCGACCCCAATAAAGGGCCCAAGTCTTTGTGGAGCACGATTAAGGACACCGCGAGCAGCGTGGGAAGCTACCTTAGCGACGTCGGGAATTCATTCGCCAACACCTTTGGCTTCGGAACCAAAGACGGTGCCGGAGCTGGCACGTCAAAGGGCACCGGAGATAGCACGCCAACGGGCACCGGAGATAGCACGCCAACGGGCACCGAAGGCAGAATCACGCACTCGTTGGGCGCCCGCGTAGAAAGTGGCGCTAGCGGAGCGGATTCCGCGGCGAGGCAAATCGCCGGCATTGCGCAGACTATTTTAAATCCGATCGGTTTGGGCGGCGTGGGGGCCACGATCGATTCCGGTATCGCTTCCGTCTCGCGCTGGGTTTCCGATGCCTTAGCGACCACGCCTTCTACGGGGGCGTTGACGCAGGGGGCTTCGCGTTTACCGAGCCAATCCAATTCTAGCCCCGGCAGCCCTCCGGAACCGGTGACTCCGACGTCGCCCGGTGCTTCACGTCTTTCGAATACCGAGCCGACCAATCCACAGCCGTCGACGCCGCCGGCGAATCCGCAGCCCGCCACGCCACCGGTCGCGCAAGCGCAACCTTCGCCTTCCACTCCGGCCTCTGGCCCCACGGCCTCGACTAATCCGCCGGCCAGCAGCAGCACCGCCGGAACTCCGGGCAGCACCACGCCTTCTTCAGTTTCTAATGGCAGCGGCACGGTCCACAATACCGGCGGCGTAACCTCGGAATCGCCCGTTTATACGGGTGCCTCCTCGGGGGTTTCGGGCAGCAGTTTCTCCGGCGGAGGCAATGGTTCGTTGGGTGGCAGCTCGTCTTCGGGAACGCGGTTTGGAAGCATCGGTAACGGCGGCGGTCATTTAGACAACCAATCCGGTGCGAGCAGCGGTGGAGTTACGGCTAACGACGATGCCCCCGTGGATACGCTTGTCGGCAACCCCGGCAAGTCCAAACCGAAGGCTTCGGGATCCTTTTCTGCAAGTAGCTCCAACGCGGGACTCTCCTTGAAACCGGATGGGGATCCGACGTCGTCGAGCGGAAGCGGTAGCTGGGTTTACGGCGCTACGGGGTACCCGACGGCCACGGTAACGCAGGCCAACACTTTGCCTCCGTCGAATAGTGAATTCGGACCGAATGGCCTTTCCCTTCCAAATACCTTTTTCAAACGAAATCAACCTACGGTGGAAAATCCGGCCACCGTCGCGGCGGTGGGCAGCCTCGCTGGCGGGACTACCGCTTTGTCTTTATCCAACGCCCTTTCACCGGCCGAACTAGCGGGCGGCGCTTACTCCCCCAAAAACGGCACGCTGGGAGGTACCGCGGGTATCAATTCGGGTAACAACGGCAGCTCGGCGCAATCGACCTTGGCTAATTCGGTCAACACTCCGTCCGCACCGGCGGGGATAGGCGCGGGTAAAGCGATTCAAGCGAGCCGTTCGGACATCAACGTACAGGTTGCCGGGGCCCTCCCCGTAAACCCGGGCACCCCTGTTTACGGTTCGGACAATACGGAGATCACAAGACTGATTGCGCAACAGGAAGCCGCCGCGGGAAATATTCCGTCGCGTTCACCCGAAACGGCTAGAGCTTTCGCTAGTTCCCCCTCGAGCAACGGACGCCCCGTAAGCGTAAATGTGGCCGATGCCGGCACGAGCTCGGGCGACGAAGAGACTTTTGTGAGCCGCCAAACCGCCAACAACGCGGGCGAAACCCGTTCAACGGAATCCCGCGGGCAAGAACGCACCACCTTGTGGAGCTCTTTAACTAAGGGATCCCAGAACACGGCGCGGGCCGCGCGCGGCGAGCTGGTCGAAACGCTTTTCCGTAAAGCGATGAACGGTGCGGAAGCAGTGAACGATTCGGGTAGCCGGGCCTTCAGCCGGTCATCCGCCTACCGTGCCCCCGACATGGAACGGGTGGGCTCGCTGCTTACCAAGACCTTGCTAGGTCGCGAAGAACCTAAGGCCGTTCCGGCCCTCCCCGTTAAGCCGGGCACGGATCGCGGAAAATCTGACTTCGGATCGTGGATAGGCAAAAAACCCATGGCCAACCTCTTCTAAAAGCTGCGGAAGTCCGAAAAGACCCCATTTACAAGGCAAAAAGCCCCGTCGATACTCTGGGCCATGCCTGAAATTAAAACCGTTAAGGAACATAAGCCGTTCATCGGCCCCGGCACGATTATCCCCGAGCTAACGCCCGGTCCATTGGTGATGGGGGTCATCCTCGGCATCGTCTTTGGCGCCTCGTCGCTGTACCTGGCCTTAAAGGTCGGTATGACGGTGAGTGCCTCGATACCGGTGGCGGTTCTCTCCATCACCCTGTTCCGCGGTCTGGCCAAGGTCTTCGGGTTTCGTAAAACGACCATCCTCGAGAACAACATCGTTCAAACCACCGGATCGGCGGGCGAATCGATCGCCTTCGGCATCGCGGTGACCATGCCGGCGTTGCTGATTCTAGGTTACGAGATGGAGCTCACCCGCATCATGCTGGTGGCGGTGCTGGGCGGCCTGCTCGGCGTATTGATGATGATTCCGCTGCGCCACGCCCTAACGGTATCGGGTCACGACGAGTTGCCGTTTCCGGAAGGTACGGCCTGCGCGGAAGTGCTGATGGCGGGCGAAAAGGGCGGCACATCGGCCAGCACCGTATTCGGCGGCTTCTTCCTCGGTCTGTTCTACAAGTTCTTCAACTCCGGCATGCGACTGTGGACCGAAACGATCGAGTACCCGATGTCGTTCTTCAAAGGCGCCATGGTTTCGTCGGACGTCGCTCCCGAGCTGCTGGGCGTCGGTTACATCATCGGGCCCCGGATCGCCTGTATCATGGTGGGCGGCGGCATCTTGTCGAGCTGGGTGATAATCCCGATGATTAAGCTCTTCGGTGACGGATTAACCGCTCCACTCTTCCCCGCCACGACGTTGATTTCGGCGATGGGGCCGATGGACATCTGGAAGAACTACGTTCTCTACATCGGCGCGGGCG
>JAYUBV010000138.1:0-22350 GCA_043740655.1 Pseudomonadota bacterium
TCACGACTGCCTTCCCCACGTCCACCCTCACGACCGCCGTCGCGATCTCCACGTGCTTGCTGCGAACGATCTCCGTCATTGCGATCCCGATTGCCTTCGCCTCGCCCGCCGTCCTGACGGTCGGTCGGCCGAGAAGGTCGGTCAGCCGAGATAGACCCGGCTCGGTCAGCCGAGTTAGACCCTGCACCCGAGTCGCGATTTCCTTCGCCGCGTCCGCCGTCACGATCTCCGCCCGCTTGCTGCGGACGATCGGCGTCGTTGCGTCCACCGCCACGGCCGCCGCGTGCACCGCTGCGCATACCGCGTTCACGACCACGCTCTTCCCGTGGCGGGAGGGCATCGGTAGCCTTGCCTTCTGCGGGGGCCGTTTTCGCTTCGACCTTGGGTTCTTTCTCTTTAGGAGCCGCCGTCGCAACGGGGGCTGCTGGTGCCGGTGCTTCTTCTTCGTCGTCGCCTTCCGCGTCTTCGCCCTCGTCGTCACCGTCTAAACCTTCTTCATCCTCGTCATCTTCTTCGCCGTCCCAGTCTTCGTCGTCCTCATCATCATCTTCTTCGATGCCACGTTCGTAACTGGACTCAAGCTCGGTGAAAAATTCGTCGTCCTCTTCCCCGCCGGCCGCCTTAGCGGCTTCGGGAGCTGCGGCTTCCTTGACCGGCTCTTTGGCCTGGGCCTTGGGAGCCGGTTCAACCTCTTTCCCTTTGCGGGGGGTCGCTTCCGGCTTAGGAGTGACGTCCTTTTCTTCCTTTTCCTCACGGGGAGCGCGCGGGGTTCCGCGGTGGCCAGACCTGCCGCGCGGCCGACGAGCAAACCGCTCGGTGTCGCGTTCAATTTCCTCGGAGGTCTTAGCGGTTTGACCACCGCCTTCTTCACGTTCCTTTTCCGCATCTTCGGCTTCGTGGTCGAAAGTCTCTCCGCCCTCTTCCTCTTCGTCATCGAGGTACTCGATGTCGCGACCGAAGGGCTCGTCGATGATGTCGTCGACGTAAAGGAACGCCGTACGCTCCAGACCCAGTTCCAAGAACGCGGCCTGCATACCCGGAAGCACACGCTTCACGGTTCCTTTGTAAACATTACCGACGACGTTCTTATCTTCTTCGCGCTCGATGTGGAGCGCTTTGATCTCGCCGTCTTCCAAAATGGCGACGCGTGTCTCGTAAGAGCTGGCGTTCACCAGGATTTGTTTGCTCATAAATTCCTCACTAAAGGTTCAAAACTAATAATTTCTTGCGAAAATGACTCGGCCGCCCGACGGGCCGCTACAAGCGATGCATTTTCCTTTTTCCTTGATCTGATCGAAGGGCACGCAGCGAATCGTCGCCTTCGTGTCCTCTTTCACCTTGGTTTCACAAGCGTCTTTGCCGCACCAGTGCATCTGGTAGAAACCCGGCCGTTCCTCGATTTTGGTTTTGAAACCTTCGTAATCGTCCTCGAGGAACATGTTTTCTTTTAGGAACGCCGACGCTTTCGCGTAGAGGTCCTTTTGAAAATTGTCTAAATCGCTAAGCGCTTCCGTGACCACCGATTCGACGGACACGAGACGCTTCTTGCCATCGCGGCGGGCGAGCTGAACTTGGTTGTTTTCCAAGTCGCGCGGACCAACCTCGATGCGCAGGGGAATGCCCTGCACTTCCCATTCGTTGAACTTGAAGCCCGGACTTACATTGTCCCGATCGTCCACTTTGCAAACGAGGTGCTTCGACAGCTCGGCGTGAATTTTGTTGCACACGGCGAGAATCGGCGCCGGCTCCTTGCCCTTGGGCAAAATGGGAATGATGACGACGGGAAGCGGCGCCGCTTTCGGCGGTATCACCAAGCCCTGGTCGTCGGAATGGGTCATGATCAGAGCGCCGATGATACGCGTGGAGATGCCCCAGCTGGTCTGGTGCACGTACTCTTGCTTACCCGCGCGGCTCTGAAACTTAATGTCGAACACCTTTGCGAAACGATCGCCGAAGTAATGCGAGGTGGCCGCTTGGAGCGCCTTCTTGTCCTGCATCATCGCTTCGAGGCAATAGGTTTGCGCCGCACCCGCGAACTTCTCGCTCGGCGTTTTTTCGCCGGGGATACACGGGATGGCGAAAATTTCCCGCATGAAAGTCTGGTAAACGTCGAGCATCTTCAACGTTTCTTTCAACGCTTCGGTGTCCGTCTCGTGGCAGGTGTGACCTTCTTGCCAGAGAAATTCCACCGTTCGCAGAAACGGACGGGTGCGCAGTTCCCAGCGAACCACGTTGGCCCACTGGTTAATCAGCATGGGCAAATCGCGGTAGCTTTGAATCCACTTCGAGTACATCGCATTGATGATCGTTTCCGACGTGGGGCGGACAATCAGCGGCTCATCCAGCTCCTTGCCGCCGCCGTGGGTAACCACCGCGCACTGCGGGAGGAAGCCCTCGACGTGATCCTTCTCCTTCTGGAGAAAACTCTGCGGGATGAACATGGGGAAATAGGCATTGCGGTGCCCCGTAGCCTTGAACGCCTTGTTCAAATGCTCCTGCACGACTTCCCATAGCCCGTAGCCGTTAGGGCGCAACACCATGCAACCGCGCACGGGGCTATTGTCCGCTAGCTGCGCATGCTGGATGATATCCAAGTACCACTGCGAAAAATCTTTTTCTCTAGGAGTAATTCTCTCTGCCATATATTTCCTAAATTTACTGTCTTTGCGAGGGCGAAGCCCGACGCAATCTCATCGGGATTGCTTCCGCCTGGCGTGCCCGGCTCGTAACGACAGTTGCTTTACATCTTCTCGATTTCTGCCATGAGAAATTCGAGCATCTTATCTTCCGGCACTTTTCCGATTGGTTTTCCCTTTTTGTAGACGAGACCCTCGCCTTTGCCGCCCGCAATTCCGATATCCGCTTCCATGGACTCTCCGGGACCATTCACGACACAGCCCATGACCGCGATTTTAATATTCTTCTTGAGCCCCAACGCTCTTCGTTCAACCTCTTCGGCAAGCTTGTACACGTCGATATCGGCGCGTCCGCAGCTCGGACAGGAGATGATTTCCGGGGCATCGTTCTTAAGGCCTAGCGACTTCAGGATGTAGACGCCCGTCTTAACCTCTTCCACCGGGTCGGTGGAAAGGGAAACGCGGATGGTATCGCCAATTCCGGCGAGAAGCAGACTGCCCATTCCCACCGCCGACTTAACCGCACCGTAGTGGCGAGTGCCCGCTTCGGTAACGCCTAAGTGCAACGGCGCTTCGGTCTTCTGACTTAGCAGATCGTAGGCGCGATAGTTATTCACGACGTCCGACGACTTGATCGAAACTTTGAAATTAACGAAGTTGTGGTTTTCGAGCAGCGCGATGCTATTGAGCGCGCTTTCCACCAGCGCCTCGGGTGTGGGGTGGCCGTACTTCTTCAGCAGTGGTTTTTCCAGCGAGCCGGCGTTCACGCCGATGCGGATGGCGATGCCGGCATCCTGCGCGGCCTTAACCACTTCCAACGTCTTCCACTCGGGGCCGATGTTGCCCGGATTGATGCGCACGCAATGCACGCCCGCTTTGATGGCGGCCAGTGCCATTTTGTAGTCGAAATGGATGTCACCAATAACCGGGATCTTGATCCGCTGCATCAGCGTGGGCATCGCCTCGGCGGCTTCCTGATCGTTGACGGTGATGCGGATGATTTCGCAACCGGCGGCGACGAGATCGTCGACCTGCTTTACGATTCCTTCAATGTCTTCCGTCTTAGGCGTGCACATGGACTGAATGCGGATCGGATTGCCCGCGCCGAGCTTCAAATCGCCGACGGTGATTTCACGAGTCTTGCGCCGTCGAATACCGGTGTCGAGTTGGATGCCCATGCTAGTTGCCCCCCAAGGACTGTACGTCGATGCCGTAGCCCTTAATCTTCTTGTGAAGATGGCTCCGCTCTAACCCCAAGCATTGCGCCGTCTTCGAAATATTTCCGCCGTTTTCCGACAAAATCTGCATGATGAACCGCTTCTCAAACGCGGCCCGCGCCGTCTTCAGCGATTTAGCCTCGGCGTCCGCTCCGGCGTCCGAGCCATTCTCCGAAATCGGATCCATTTCGGGAATCTCTAACCATTCGGTCTGGCTGAGTAGGCAGGCCCGTTCACACCAGTTCTTAAGTTCCCGAATGTTGCCCGGCCAGTCGTATTCCAGCATCCAATCGCGAACCTTCGGCGGTACTTTTTTGGTCTTGCCCAACGAATAACGGTGTACGAAATAGTCGACGAGTTCCGGAATATCTTCCTTACGATCGCGTAGAGGTGGCATCGCGATGGGAATCACGTTCAAGCGATAGAACAGATCCTCACGGAACCGCCCCTGAGAAATTTCCCGTTTCAAATCTTTGTTTGTCGCCGCGATCACGCGCAAATCGACTTCGATGGTGGACTCAGCCCCCACGCGTTGAATGTGGCACTCCTGCAACGCGCGCAGAATCTTAGCCTGCATCTTTTGGCTCATGTCCCCCACTTCGTCGAGGAACAACGTACCCTTGTGGGCCAATTCAAACTTACCGATGCGGCGCTCATTAGCGCCGGTGAAGCTGCCGCGCTCGTGGCCGAATAGTTCACTCTCTACTAGCTCCTCGGGCACCGCGGCGCAGTTCACCGCGATGAAAGGGCCGCGCGCCCGCGGGCTAGCACGGTGAAGCGATCGAGCCACCAACTCTTTGCCAGTTCCGTTCTCACCGTGGACGAGAACCCATCCGTTGGACGGCGCCACGACGCTAATCAGCTTCTTCAACGCCAGTACCGGATTGCTGGCACCCAAAATTGGTTCGTCGCTGCCGAGTTCCGTTTTCAAATATTGGTTCTCGGCCTTAAGGCGTTTCAGCTCGAAGCCGTGGTCCATCATCAGGAGCAGCTTGTCGAACTGCAGCGGCTTTTCGAGGAAGTCGAACGCGCCGAGTTTGATCGTGCGTACGGCCGTCTCCACCGAGCCGTGGCCGGACATCATCAGCACCAACGCCTGCGGGTCTTTGTTTTTGATCTTTTCGAGAACCCAAATGCCGTCTTCGCCGGGCATCCAGATGTCGAGCAGGACGATATCAGGCTGGAACGTGTTGAACTTCTTCAACGCTTCCTCGGCGGAGGAGGCAGTCTCCACCACATAGCCCTCGTCTTCGAGGACTCCCTTTAACGAGGCCAGGATATTGGACTCGTCGTCTACGACCAAAACTCTCCGCAAAACCATAGTGTTATGCCATTCCTACCCCAGAGGGGTTCGGTCCGCCAGCCATTCCCCGGGTCACACCCGGTCGAAGGCCGAGCGGGTCAGAGAAAACCCGAAGCCGCTCTGGTAGTTCAATCACAAAACGCGTCCCCTGAGGCTCGTTCGGGTGGGCCCGCACAAAACCGCCGTGGTCCGCGATAATCCGCTGTAAAATCGCCAATCCCAGCCCCGTTCCCCCCGCTTTGGTGGAGAAATAGGGCTCAAAAAGCTGGTTGTAAGCCCCTTCGGGGATGCCGCAACCCTGATCCGCGATCTCAACTCGGATAAATCCGGCGGTCCGGTCGAAAAAGGTACGGATAAAGACCTCGCCGGTGCCCGACAAGGCCGACACGGCGTTGTCGAAAAGGTTGATCAGCGCCCGCTTGATGGCCGCGCGGTCGACCTGAAGCATCCCGATCGAGTCATCCAATTCCAGGTTGAAGGTAACCCGCTCGTGGGCCGATCGGAATAGGCTGACCGCTTCGGACACGATCACATTCAAATCTTCGGGCTCGGGCGAGATCTCCGGCAGCCGGGCGAAGTTGGAGAACTCGCTCACCATGTTCTTCAGCGCGTCGACCTCGGTCAGGATGATGCCGGTGGCCTGATCGAAAACGCCGTCGTCCTTAATCTTGTCGAGGTACCGGCGACGAAGCCGTTCCACCGAAAGCTGAATGGGGGTGAGCGGGTTTTTGATCTCGTGGGCGATGCGCTTGGCGACTTCGCGCCAGGCGAACATACGTTCCATCTTCTGAATGTCGGTCACGTCGTCCAATACGGCTACCATGCCGAGACGGCGTTTTTTCTCGTCGCGCAGCACGCTGAGGGTGACGAGTAAGGCCAGCCGTTCGTTACGCGGATGCTGCAGTCGAATTTCGCGACGCACCGGTTTGGCGGTATCGTGCAGCGAGGCCAGCAGCTCGCGAAACTCGGCACGGTGTTCCTTCGGAATAATCGCCAGGTACGGTTTGCCGAGCAGCTCGTGGGTGGAGGTGCGCAGCAGTCGCGCCGCCGCCGGATTCACCATCGAGATACGGCCCGTCTCGTCGAGCGAGATCACGCCTGATTGCACGCTTTCCAGCAGCACTTCGATATAACGACGCCGGTTATCCAGCTCATCGTTCATCTTGCGCAGATGGTACGTCGTGGCTTCGATGTCCCGCTTGTGCTTTTGCAAATCGCCCGTCATGTCGTTGAACGAGTGCATCAGTTTGGTCAACTCGGCGCCGCCGGCCGGCGTGAGGCGGTAATCGAGGTTGCCGCTGGCCACGGCCTCGGTACCTCGCACCAGATCCTCTAACGGAACGGTGAGACGCCTCGCCACGTAGAACCCGGTCCACAGGGCGCAGAACAAAATTAGGAGCGTCACCATCGAGAGGATAGCGAAGTAGGTCGACTTTATCGGGTAGTTCAGCGGATTGGACGTTTGAAAATCTTTGTACGACAGGTGAATCAGGGCCAAATTCGAGGCGAGCGAAAGCGGAATGAAATGGTCGACGACGATCACCCCCGCCTTCTGCGCCAAGTGGGCGCCGCAACGCACGAGTTCGCCATTCCCCACGTGCTGCACGCGGCACTGATCCTTACCCGAAAAGACGGCCTGCAACGTTTCGAGCGGCGCGGTAGGCACGCGATCGCGCTTGTCGTTGGCGATGGCCAGCACGCGCGTGGACAGAGGCCCGCCGTAGTACTCCACCGCATCTAACCCGTACTCCGAACGCATCTTCTCCAGCTGGATTTCAAGCCCCCGCGAATCGTGCGACGCCAATTTGGGCGGAATCTGGCCGGCAATCTTCACTGCAAAGTGGGTGGCGTTACTCTTGGACGTTTCGTAATACGTTTTCACGACCTCGATACTGCGCTCTAAGGTTCCGCTGATTTTGACGCTGAACCACTTGTCGAAGCTACTCTTGATATAGAAGGCCGAAATCGAAAACAGCAGTATGGTCGGGACCAGCGCGAACAGCAGGAAAGAAAAGACCAATCGCGTGCGCAGCCGCGAGCCAAAAAGCCCCGCCCGCTCGTCCAAAATCAGCTTCACACCGTTTCTGAAAACCAGAAACAGCAGCACCATGATGAGCACGATGTTCAGGTTCATCAGGCCGAAGAAGAAGATGCTGTTCACGAACGGCAGACCTTTGGCCACCCGGAGCAAATGCACCTCGACGACGGTCAGCCCGATGAGCAGCGACACGACAACGAAGGCCATAATGCGGTCTCGGCGGCGGCGGACTAATTCTCCGGGTTCTAAAGGTGGCATGAAGGCGGAATTCTTTCACAGGGGGAGCGTGTAGTAAATGACACAGTCTACAGGGGTGGGATTTTTCACACACTTACCAAACTCTATAAAATTCAAATAGTTGAACTAGATCGACGGCGGCGCGCACCGTAGGTATCATTGGCATATGCGTCTTCACTTGATAGGTAGCGTGGCCAGCCTAGGGGGGCTGCTCATTTCATCCGTCGCGCACACCGCCCTGCCTCTGTGTTTCGGAGAGTTTGCGTTCTTGTCGAATGCGGAAACGGCTCCGATTCCACTAACCGTGGAAACCTACGAAAAACTGCTGGACTCATTGGGCGGATCCTTTACTCCGGAAAACCTGACCGCCCTGGCCGAAGCAAGCGACCCGTTTGAACTACCCGAGTCGCTACGGTCGGACCACACGGTACTTGCCGCCAATTTGAAACGGTTTCGAGAAATGCTGAAAGGCCGCGACTGGATTAATGAGCCGCTGCTCAACCACCTACGGAGCAACCTGCAAAAACGGGCTGAGACAGTAAGGGCCCAAGCCAGAGCTCGGCAGGAGGCGGTGCGAACCAGCGTGGAGGCAGTGTTCCCCCGCGCCACCGAAATCGACAATACGTCGGTGCTGCTCTCGCCGACGGGGCGATACGTGATCAACTCGGCAACCCGCGTCGGCGACCACCATCGCCAGTTCAAAGGATACGTTATCGATCTTGAGAAGCACACGCGCGTTGAAGTGCAGTCCCCCCAAATTACCGACACGAAGTACGCGGGCCTAATCGCCTTCGCGGAGGACGGAAGTGCTGCCTATTTCATGTTGGTGAACCACCAGGTTCTATCCGTGCCCTTCGTTGACGGAAACCTGAATTGGGACCGGGGCACTAGGTTGGGAGGCGGCGCGCCCGTTGGTGCGTCTACCCCTTCGTTCTACGGGACGATGAGAAACCTTTACTCCATCATAGGCGGCGCCAAATTCGAACGCCGCGATCTAAAAACGGACCAGCACCAAGAGATTGCGTTACCCGAAAGCAAAGCAGAGGCGTGGCAGCTGCAACGGGTGTCCGATATTCCTCACTCCAACCGTATCGAGGTATTAAAAACCTCGCCGACACTCGGTACTCGCCTGGAGACCTACGAGCTCGATCCCGGCGGCAAGCTGATTCATCCCGAGATTCGGTTTACCGTCCCCGGCGAACACAAACACCTCAGCGTATTTTGGCTTTCGAACGGAAATCCCATCGCGTTTCACGATCTCAAGTTGGAGGAGTGGCTGCCGGGAGAAAAGCGGGTGGAACGCTTTAACTACCGGAAATCACCGAGCACCCGGGGTGGCTACATCATTACCGGTTATCCTCAGCTCGGGGATCAAATTGGCCTTTTGAAGGAAGGGAACAAAGGCGCAACCTGGGTGGAACTGGTCGAATTAAATACCGGCAAGCTCAGTGAGGTTGATCTCCCCGATCGCACGGGGCAGCTTACCTTCCTCCCCGACGGCTCCTCCGCCCTCATCGTCACCGGCAAGGAAATTCGCCGCGTCGATTTCCGTACGAGAATGCGGACCGTACCGTGAAGGCAACCCTCGTCGTTAGTCTTGCCGTATTTTTCGCGCTGCACGCCTCGGCGTGCCTTGTTTCACTGCAGAGCACCGGTACCTCTGATCCGAATAAGCTGGTCAAAATTTACTTCCCACACGCCAAGCCCCGATCGCGCGGCAAGGCGTACGTATGGTGGCGGGCCCGAACGAACGAACCGGACGGCGTGTTCGACGGCACGTTCATGACCCGCGAGCAGCTGATTCAGGCCGGCATCGAAATCGGCGGCTTTACCGTGGGCAAGGATCTCACCCTCACTCCGCGCGAGCTGCCCAACCCTTCGGCGGAGCTATCGGGCCCGCGAAAGCGACGCCTGTCGGATCACTACCGCAGCACCACGACATTGCTAGAAACCACCGCGGAGAATCTAAGGCCGTTTCGGCCGGCGGTAGATCGGGCAATCGAAAAATACGGCTCCCTCGACAAGTTGCTCATCGCCGCGGGCGTCACGTTGGAGATGACCGAAGGAAAACGGACCGCGCTACGCCGGGGGACGCCGCGAAACCGGGGCGGCAAGTACATCGTCGATAGCACCGGCATGATTTACTTCCTCACCGAAGTGGAAATGGAATCGTTGCGTAGCGCGCTGGGCGTAGAACATCTCAACCACGGCGTCATGGGGGCCATCCTGATGGCCCGCACTGGGAACAACGCGGTCGAGATTCTTGACTACGGCGTAGTGAAACTCGTCCCCGAGCGAATGCCGCCGCAAACTCTGGAGCCTTACCAGTCGCGTTGGAACCAGGGACGAGATTTCGACACGCTCCGGTACTTACTCGACGAGTGAGTCAGTACTGGGCCGGATTTCGCACTGAAGTTGGAAATCGAGATGGAGAAACTGTCCCGCACAGAAAAACGGAATGCCGTGACGTGCGCGAATCTCGTACCACTTTTCCGGTTGCTCCGAGCGCACCATGAAGTGGGTAAGGCCCGTAGAGGCCTGGGAAAGCAGATAGGTCTCACTGCGAATTTCGTGGTTCATCCCTTCAAACCACACGTTAGCGGCGCGAATGGGCCACGTCCTAGTCATCCATCCCTTGCCGGGCTCGTAAGTTTCGGCCGTTACGTTCCCGCTTATCGTGCCGGCGACGGCCGAAGGCCTCCACCCTTGGATCTGGGCCGTCAATTTCGAAAGTAGAACTCCACCGACCCCGGGACAAGTCGCTTCGCCCAACCAGGTGAAATTGGCGTTCGAATTCTTACAAATGAAGGTCGCCGGAGCCGCGTGGGCCTGGCGCCCGCATAGCGTAATCGCGCTTAAAACGAGTAACGTTAATCTCATATTGATCCCCTTGGCGGGTATGAGACCACTCGCAAAATTCTCAGGCAAGTTGGGCATCCACCAACGCCACCACCCCGTGGAGTAAACTTTCCACGCAGGGTGACTGGGGAACTCCCTCAGGCCCCGATGGATTAGATAGCGGTAGCGTGGGCCTTAAAAAACTTCTTCGCTAGCGCCACCATCTGTCCGTCAGTGGGATGGTCGACCGTTTCCACCCCCACCACCTTTTTTCCGATCTCCGGGTCGTGCTTTTCCAGATGGTCTTTAAAGTGGGTTTTCGCCAATCCGGGGCCCAAGATCAAAAGCTCGTGGGCGACCTTTAAGTGGGTTGCGACGCCGTGAAAGAATTTGTCGGCATTTTTATGGTTGTTTTGTTCCTTTTCGACACCGCTATGGTGTCGAATCTCGTGCCGATGTATGAGGTGGGACTCCACCTGTTCCCCATGAAGTTCGAAAATTTTTGCGTGTTCCAGATCGATAAAAACTACGAAATTAGCCATAACGAACCTTACTGCAATTGAGGCGCCAGTACGAGTGGTCCGGAACCGAGACACCAACGGTGAAGTTATTGGTTAACTCTAATTAACTTTCCGTGGAAGGTAGTTTTGTGCGTTACCTCGTCTCCTGCCAAGGTGCCGGCACTATGAAAAAGCTCTTGCTGCTCATCGCCCTACCGTCGCTCCTCTTGGCCGATCCCTCCGCCGAGCGGATAAAGCGGTTGGAGGAACAGGTCACCGTGCTCGTTCAGGAAGTGGGGCAACTAAAGGCCCACAAACAGAAAAAGGAAGATCCCCACAAGAAGGCCGCTTCGGAAATCCGCCGCGACTACTTTGCGAATGACCAGCACGATAACTTCCAGCACCTACTCGTTGAAGCGCGATCGGAGCGGGAGCAAAACCGGATCGAGGAGATCTCCCGAGAGATCTCGTTAGGAAAACTTTACGAGCTGTCGAAATCGGGAGCGGTCCCCGACAGAACGATCATGCGGGTCGCGCACGAATCCAAAATGGCCAAGCTCCTGGACCAGGCCTTGGAATTTAAGATTGAGGCCGCCGTGACGAAGCTAAAGTCTTTAGAAGGCTTACTCGCCGGACAGGCGCTAGGGTTCTTACACGGCGACGTGGCTACGAACTTGGCCATGTGGCGCCAGTTCCAAATTCAGAAGAAGCGTTCCGAAGCCGAAGCGAAGTATTCCACGGAAAAGCATGCGCGGTTGGAAGCGTTGGGCAACATAGGAGCGATGGCGTGGGGCACTATTCACGAGGCCCAGCTAGAACGGGATCGCGCTATCCTCGTGGATAAGATGTGGGAGGCGAAGGTAGCCGAGCAGGAGACCCAGTACCGTGCAGCGTTGGAAGAGCTGAAAAAGTGGGAAGCGATACTAAATAAACCATCGACCTCTCCCAAGCCTTAGGCCGCTCGCGCCAAATTTGTTCAAAGCGTATACGGCCGGAATACCCCGATAGTGAAAGTCTCAGGGGGAAGTCCATGCTTGCGCGCCGTTTACTTGCCGTCTTAGGGATCGGCAGTCTTTTAATCTCGTCCGTCGTCCATTCCGAAGAAAAGGGTAAACACACCCCACCCGCTACCGCGCCTAAGCGGCCGTTCGCGGAGAAAACGGAGACGGATTACGTAAACGCCTGTCCCCCATCGGCAATGCCGGACACAAAGGCCGGAGAGACTTCCCCTTCGCCCTTCGACGAAGCCATTCCGTACAACTCGTTTCTACTTTCCAAAACAGAACCCGGCGCGCGGAAAAAATTCACCCCGCTTAGGCCTGGGTCCGATCGGGGAGTGGTTTCGCTGCCGAACGATGTTGAGAAGTACCTCGAGCCGCTATTTAAATTCCGATATTTCGTCCGACGGAAAATACGCGATGGCCACGACCACTAACCGGCTCGTCATTTGGGATCTTAAATCGGGACAAATCGCCGAGAAGAAAGATTTATCCAACGGAACGTCAAGCAAGCCCGAGGTGACGGTCTTCGGGGAAAATAGGCTTTTCTTCACCGATGGACGAAACGGCTACCTGCGCGAAACGATCCGGGGTACGGAAAAAAAATTACCGGCCGACTTTTCACGCATTTCCTCGTTCAGTTTCAACCGGGACGCCTCTAATTTGGTCACCTCGAATTATGACGGCCAGGTAAATCTCTGGGATACCCGCACCGGTAATAGCCTAACCCGCCTGTGGTTCGGGAACCATCTCGCCGACGTTCCGTCCGTCACGATTACTCCGGATGGCTCTAAGGTATTAGTGACCACCAACCTGAGCCCGACCGCCATACTAACGACGACCTCCGTCGCCCAGGACCTTAAAGTGGCGATCGCGCAACTTCCGGCGAATGCCCCGGTAAGCGCGGAGGCTAAAGCGGAAATTAAGGTGCTACTGAATGCGATGAAGAAGAACGTGCGAGCCTCGATCGCGGAGGTTTTGCAAATCGTCAATCGGAGCGCGGGCCCCGGGGCGCATTCGGAGATCGCACAACTAGCTTTCCAGGCGTATTCGAACTAAATCAGCAGGCGGTCGTTCCCCGAGCAATTCTACGCGGCCCGGCGCACGGCGGAGACGAAGGAGTAGGTCAGGCGATTGCCCGCGCCGGATTTCGCTAGCTGCCCGGCGACCACTAACTCGGAAACTAATCGGGTGGCGGTGCGCTTGGAGACGGCGAGAATTACGGCGGCCTCCGCGGCGGAAAAGCTCTCCGGCGCTTTCAGACGAAGCTGCTCGATTTCCCACGGGATAGCCGGCGCGTCGGGACGGGGTACTTCGATCGTAATTGCCCCCTTCGGCGCTAACCGATACTGCCCTTCGTAGGTTTCCACCGTTAGCGGCATTCGGTGCTGCTTGAACCATTTTTCCAGACGCTGCTTAGCCTGGTGCAGGCGGAAGGGAGACGATCGAGGATTGTAGTACTCGCCCGGGTAGACCGCCGCTGATAGCGTGGTGAGCGGCAGCGGCCGGTAGAAATCCGAACAGAAGGCGTGCAACAAACGGCGCTGGGTTTCGCCTAAGTCCGTGGCCAACTTACCGTTCCACTCCCCGGCACTCAAATCCAACCGCGGAGTTTCGGCCCCTTCCCCGTGTTCCCAGTGGAACGTATTGGGCAGGAGCAGCTCGACTTCAAACTCTTCAAAGATGCGCCGGCGAAAAGGCTCGTGCGGCGTACCGAAGTAGAGGTGCAGCAGGCGATCGTGATCGTAGAGACGGGCCCCCTCAAACAGATCGAGATCGCGAATAGTCTCCCAGTGGCCCACCTTCTCCGCCTCGGTCCGCAAGGCTAACATCGCCTCGCGCGCGGCAAGCTCCGGCTTTTCTAGAAACTCTAAAACCGCTTTCCATTTGCGAATAAAAAAGGAATCAAGGCCGGGCTCCGTGGCGAAACGCTCGTCGCACGCCGCCAGCGTCGTGCGCGCCGTTTCCCATTCGCCCTGCAGGATCAGACTCTCGGCGTAAAGGTTTTGCACGCGCTGCCACGCTAGCCAGTAGCCTCCCATTACGGTGTAGTCCACCAGCTCCCGTAACAGCGGCTCCGCCACCTCGTGTCGCCGGCAGTGCACCAGGGCGGCGGCTAAATTCACTTGGCCCACCATGCGCTGGTAATCGTCGATTTTTGTCGACGAAAGAAAGGTGTTCGCGAGTGCGATCGTCGGTTCGTAATCCCACACGGAGACGAATGCCAGCGTGCGGTATAGGTACACTTCGGGGAAACGACTTCCGTCGACGTCCTCGAGCAGCTCCCTTGCTTCGGCGCCCAGCCCCAGCTTGGCCAGGCAGCCACCGTAAACCAGCTTCTCCTCGGCGGTGGCCGGGGAAGACTCGGCGTGCTGGCCACGAATAAAGGGGTGGAGACACCTAAGGGCAATCGCGGTGAGGTTGGCGCGCAGACATAACCGTGCGTACATCAGCACATCACCGCGCGAAAGCGACGTGACGCCGACCGTGCCGAGGATAGTGAAATAGCGTACGGGCTTCATAGAATGGGTTCTCGAACTGCGGGGTGTTTCCTTATTATAGCCTACCGCGTTACATAATAGCAACCGGCGCCCACTGAAAAACATAGCAATATCGAATAGATGAGTAGTGGTTTGCTGCGCGCCAAAGATGTCAAACCGACCTGGGACGGCGACCGGTTAATCTGTTTACAGAGGGGCCGGTGGAATACCCACTGCCGGTCCAACTAAAGGTGTTCTTTGTATAGCCACACGGCACACCACTAATAGAGAGTCCGGAAACGAAGGGGTGAGTTTGCCCACCCCCCTTCGTTTCCGGACTTTCGTTTTTGCATTGCTGGAGATCGCGGGCAATTTCCGCTAAAAACATCCCCCTATGCCCCGCACCATTTACGCCGACTACAACGGCACCACTAAGCCTGGCCCCGAGGCCCGCGAGTGGATGCTCAAAGCCATGGATTCATGGGGCAATCCGTCCTCCGTGCACCGTTTGGGGCAGCAGGCACGGGGGCTCTTGGACGAGGCCCGGTCGCTGGTGGCTCAGGCCTGCGGTCGGAGACCCGCGGAGGTCGTTTTTACCTCCGGCGGTAGCGAGGCCAATACGATGGCCCTTTGGGGAAGCGCTTTGGCCCAGCACGGCCTGCGCGTACTGACCTCGCCCATCGAACATTCCAGCGTGCGCGACACCCTAGCCGCCTTGGGTCGCCTCGGTGGCAGCTTCGCGATCGTGAACGTGCTGCCCACCGGCGAGCTCGACTGGATCGACTTTTTGCAGAAGCTCGACGAGTTTAAGCCGCACCTGATTTCACTAATGGCGGCCAACAACGAAACCGGAATTTTGTTCCCCCTACCCGACATCATTCGCGAAGCCCGCGCGCGCGGCATCCGCGTGCACACCGATGCCGTTCAAGCACTGGGAAAAGTGTCGTCGGACTTCTGGGAAGGGGCCGATCTCGTGTCGGTTTCCGCCCACAAAATCCAAGGGCCCAAGGGGATCGGTGCCCTGCTGGTGCGCGAAGGACTGCAGCTGGAATGCACCCACTTCGGCGGCGCCCAGGAGACCAAACGCCGGGGCGGAACGGAAAACCTCGTCGGAATCTGCGGATTTGCGGGCGCCTGCTCGGCGCTGTCGCCGTCCACTCCGGAACGCGTCGGAATCCTGCGCGACCTATTCGAAAAGCACCTCGCGGAGAAGTTAGAAGACTTTTCGGTTATCGGCGGCGCGGCCCGTCGGCTGTCCAATACGTCCAATATCCGGTTCCCCGGGGTCTCCTCGGAAGTGCTCTTGAGCGTGCTGGACCTCGATGGCGTCTACGTTTCGGCCGGTTCGGCCTGTTCGGCGGGATCGCTTAAACCGAGCCCCGTGCTTCTCGCGATGGGACTACCCGAAGCCGACGCCCGCGAATGCGTGCGTTTCAGCTGGGGTTCGCTAACCACCGAGGACGAAGTTACGGAAACCGCGGCGTTGGTGGCTAGCCACGTGTCCCGCATTCGTGAGAGAAGAAAAGCATGATGGCCACGCCACAAAAGAAGTCCCGCGTTGTCGTCGCCATGAGCGGCGGGGTGGATAGCTCCGTGGCCGCCGGAATCTTGAAGGAACAGGGGCACGAGGTCATCGGCATCAGCCTGCAGCTTCACGATTTTGCGCAGAAGACGCCGGCGCAACCGACCCAAGAGGGTGCCAATAATAAGTTTGGTACCTGCTGCTCACTCGAAGATTTGAACGACGCTCGCCGTGTAGCGCGCCAGCTCGATATTCCGTTTTACCTCTCCAACATGGAGGCCGAGTTCCGCAAAGGGGTTATCGACAACTTCGTGGAAGAGTACGCCAAGGGGCGCACGCCGAATCCGTGCGTGCGCTGTAACGAGACGGTGAAGTTCCACACCCTGATGGACTGGGCGATGGACCTGGGGGCGGACTACCTTGCCACCGGCCACTACGCTCAAGTTGTGGAAGGGCCGAACGGCCACGCGCTCGCCAAAGGGGCTGACCCGGAAAAGGATCAGAGCTATTTTTTATTCACGCTGAAACAGCGGGACCTGCCGCGCACGCTGTTCCCGGTAGGCGGAATGCGAAAGCCCGAAGTGCGCGCGATGGCGGAAAAGCTCGGCCTCGCCACCGCGATGAAGCCCGACAGCCAGGACGTCTGTTTCGTGCAGTCGAAGAGCTACACCGAATTCGTAGAGACGGAAGCGCCCAAGAGCTGGCTGAAGCCCGGTCCGGTGCTCGACCTCAACGGCAAATTCCTTGGACAGCACACCGGGCTGCACCGCTATACGGTCGGCCAGCGCAAAGGTCTGGGCATTCAATCGCTCGAAGCACAGTTCGTCGTTCGCCTCGACGCCGCCACGAATGCGGTCATCGTGGGTCCGGAAACCGCTTTATTCCGGAACGACTGTTTGGCGAAAGAGTTCAACTGGCTGGTGGATCCCGCTACGATTAGCGGCCGCACGTTGCAGGGCAAAATTCGTTACCGCGCGCAGGCCACCCCCGTAAAGGTGGAGCCGCAGGCGGATGGTTTTTGGAAAGTGTCGTTCGAAGTACCGCAGAGGGCCATCACCCCCGGCCAAGCACTAGTACTTTACGACGACAATCGCGTATTGGGCGGCGGCTGGATCGAGACTGCGGAAACCGCGGGCGTGGAAGTCCGTTTGCCTCCCGTCACGTCCGGCGCCGTATCCGCTTCGCGCGCCGCTCAGGACATTCACGCTTGAAAAAGATCGCCTTCAAAACTTTTGGCTGCAAAGCCAACGCGGTGGATACCGACTCGCTTTACCAAGAAGCGATTCGCCGCGGTTTTGACGTTGTGCCTGAAGATCAGACGGCCGATGCCTACGTCATCAACAGCTGCACGGTGACCCACCACGCGGATCGCGACGCGCGATCGCAGGTAATGCGTTATCGCCGCAAGAACCCCGATGCTTTGATCAGCGTGGTCGGTTGCTACGCGCAGGTCGCCAAAGACGACCTGCTGCACATGACCCAGGTAGATTTCGTTGTAGGCACCGCCGAAAAGGCGCGCGTGCTGGACCTGTTCTCGCAAAAGTGGGATGGGCTCGCCGTCGACCGCGATCAGGTGCAAAAGCCGCTGGGCTATTTGCCGGAAAAATTCCCGGGTTCGCGCAACGCCCGTGCCCCGATCAAAATTCAGGACGGCTGCAACTTCAACTGCAGCTTCTGCATCATACCCGCCGCCCGTGGACGCAGCCGGAGCCTCCCGATGGGGGACGTACTGGGTCAGATACTGGACGCGCATAAAGCAGGTTTTGAAGAGGTCGTGATCACGGGTATTCATATCGCCCACTACGGCTGGGATCGCGGCACCGATCTGATGGCGCTATTGAAAGAGATTGTAGAGTTACCCGCAGCCCCGCGCATTCGCGTGAGCACGCTGGACCCGTTCGAAATTCCGGACGAGATGATTCAGCTCTTTAAGGATCACCCGCAGCGTTTATGCCCCCACATGCACATCGCCATTCAGGCCGGCAGCGACAAGGTGCTGGCGGGAATGCGCCGGATCTACAAAGCCAAAGAGTACGAAGAGGTCGCCACGAAGCTGCAGGCGGCGATGCCCCACATGTTCATCGGCGTGGACGTGATTGTCGGGTTCCCGGGGGAAGACGAGACCGAATTCCAAGTGACGTACGATCTGCTGAAGCGCAGCTTCTGGACCAAGCTTCACGTATTTTCCTATTCCGAGCGGGAAGGGACTAAAGCCGTCGGTCTCGAAGGCAAAGTAACGCCGCAAGAGATTGCCCGCCGTTCGGAAGCACTCCGTGGTTTAAGCGAAGCGCGCCACCACGAATTCCTGGCCGCGCAGGTCGGAAAAGAGTTTACGGTTCTGCTCGAGAAACCCTCCACCAAACGCCCCGGTTTCTGGACCGGCCACACGGAAAACTACGCCCCGACGCTCGCGCGGCTTGAGCACGGCGAGACCAAACGGATCATCCGCGCCAGGGCCATCGACGTGGCCGGCGAACGTCTCATCGTTCAGGCGCTGTAATAAGAAATCCCGTGGGTATCTCTCACCCACAACTCTAGTTGTCCCACGCGATTCACCCGTGAAGTTCGGAGGGTTGTACCGTAGTACTTCTGACGCACTCAGCTATTTGAATGCATTTTTAACAGGGGAAGTTATGAAATCTATATTCGTTCTAGCGTTGGCTCTCTCGGGATTTTTGGGGGCGACGACCGCACGTGCGGGTGTGGCGGTAACGCCAACCACTAACGTTTTCTGCGGCACCAATGACGCGATCATGGGACCCATCAATATCTATTTCGCGAACGCCAGAGGATCCCGTACCACTTGGATCACCGTGCGCGCCAACCCGTCGGGAGAAACCCTTCGGCAGTACCAAGGTAGCGGATGGCTCACTACGGCCGGCACGGGCCGGGTAAAATTTATTACCGTGCAGGGGCTACCGGCTAACTACGTTCTCTTTAACGATGGCTACGGCAACCTCTACGCCCAGTTCTCATTGAATGGTGGCGTCGGCGCCACGTTCCCCTGTTTCTTACAGTAAATCCAAAATTGGGGCCGGTGGGAGACCACCGGCTTATACGCCACATGATCCTATGGTTCCGACTCATAAGTGCCTCCCTCACGTTTAGCGGTTCCGCCATTGCCGCTCCTAAAGCATTGACCCAAATCGAATACGTAAACCAATGCCGGGCTGCCGGAATTGTCCTGCCTTCGAAATTAAGCTGTGAGGATGGAGAGGAACTCCCAGTCTACCGGTCTACCTGCGATGCCAGACACCAAACGACGAGCCGGGAACGAGTCACGGTAGAGAATTACGGTCGACTCGCCCGCAATGGGCAATGCGACAGCCCGGCGTTAGTGCAAAGGGGGAACGCGCCGGTGGGCTGCATTCCCGGTGCCCGAATTAGCTGGCGAGAGGAGCCAAAGGACAACCCCACCGTATGCGCGATGGTTTGCCGCCGGACGAGCAATGCCACCCTTTCGAGACGCAGAGTCCCCCGTAACTTCCTGCCGTCTTCAACGGGGCTGGATGCCACCGGTAAACCATCGGCACCTCGGCGACTGGTCTAAAGACATCGCCCAGATAAAAGACTGCTGCCAGGATTTCAACCGCCCGGGTGAGCTAAACAAAAACCCAAAATGCCTCTGGGAACTGCGTTCCAAAAAACCGGCGCCGTAACCCGCGTGGATCGCCCGCCGGGCGTAGGGCAAAACGGCTCCCCCCGCTGGGACTAGTTCCTATTCGAGACCAGAGTTTATGTATCGCGTTACCTGATTCTCCGCACAAAACGGTGGCACGTCGCTTGCTATAGGCACCGATCAATATCGTCGTAACGCCCTAACGGGCAGAGGAGTATTCGATGAAGAATCTTTTGAATGTATTCATGGTGGCGGGAACGTTCCTGTCGTTGTCGGCTTTCGCGGGGGAAATTCCCCTCGGACGCGCTTTAGAAACCGCAACGCTAAGCAAAGCGGATCACGGTCCGACCGTGTTGCCTAGACTGGAAACGCTTACGTTGCACGAATCAGCCGCGAATCCGAAGCAGTTGGTTTTTGTGGCGGTGGAAGACACGGGCATTCGTTGCATCACCACCCCCTGCCCCAGCTCGCAGACCACCCAGTACCGGGTGACTTCGGTGGAGCAAGTCGACGCGCAGACGAAGAAGTATGTGGCCTGGCAAGTGCTGACGAACATTCCGCCGAACGTTCGCATCGCGCCGCGGGTTATGACCGTCGTGGACTTCGCGGGTTTCCAGCAGCAATGGTCGGTGCACGTCACTAACCGTTTGCCCGGCGGTGCCGCTAACTACGTCGGCTATCCGCAGCCGGCCGAAGAGATCGAATAACTCTCAACCCAGAGAGAAAACAGACGGGGGAGCTGCGTTCGCGTGGCTCCCCTTTCTATTTAAAACAGCAGGCTCATGCCCAGCAGCGGGGCACCCGCTAACCCCACGCCGGAGTACCAGTAGAATTTGTAGGACGCGTTTAGCGAGAGTAGCTCCGTCAGGTGAATCTGCTGGCCCACGCCGGCCGAGACCAAGGGGTTAGATCCATTACTTTGAAAGACAACTCCCGTTCCGCCCGATAGGTAGCCATCGAAGTACCAGACCGAGTTCCCCGAAATGTTCACCTTCCCGTAAAGGAAGCTGGCGCGCATCTCTACCGTTGTATAAAGCAACGGCTCGCTCGCTCCCGTGGCCTTGCCGGTAATTCGTTCGTACTCGGTGCGCGCGCTGGAAGGAGCCACGAAGGCTTTTTCAAAAGTCAGGTGGGCGGAGAATGTTTCGGAAAGATGATACCCGGATGAGAAACTAAGTAGTCTGGTCACTAAAAACGGACTGGCCCCGATTCCCCCGAACGCTACCCCGAGCTCTACCTTTTTCTCTTTAGTGTGCACGCGGTTCTGCACGGCTTCCATCTTCTCCGCTTTTCCACGGGCCCAGTACTTCTGCTTAATTTTTTCAATGTCGATTTCCACGGGCTCGGCGACCAACGGACGCATTACGCCGAGGCTGAGCAGAAAGAGGTAGAGACAAGCGAGTCTAACCGTCACTTTATTTCCACCGGTTTGGTTTCCCGTTTCCGCTTAGCGGGAGCTCTTCGGTTACAGTAATTGATGAGGCTCACCTTCGTGGTGCCCAACTCGTCTTCCCAAACCTCTTCCTTGCCGTCGCGGCGGCGGGACCGTCCCCAGTCAAAATGTTTGGTGTTGTTTTTCTCGGCACTTGTCGGCGACGCGAGATCTTCGGAGTGGGCGTGTTGCCAAACCATGTCCGCCCCCGATTCGTTCCAGACCTCGGCCTCGAGTAGTTCAATGTCTTCTGCGGCCGCTTCAATCTGTACGAGCATCCGATCGTTCAGGCTGCGGAATAACGATTCGATGCGTGCCAAAGTTTGATCGCGTTGCAGCGCGGTCCATTCGCCGTAGGCTAAAAGTTCTTTCTTCCACTGCGGCAATGCTTCAATGAGGCGTTCCTGCAGCACGCCGGCTTCGCGCAACTCGCGCACCTCGTCCGTCATCGCGTCGCTGCTAATCTCGCGCTCGCCAAACTGCATGGAATCGGAGACCGTTTCGAGCACGCTCTCATTGGTCTTCGCGGCCGCCACTTCTATTTCGGCGGCTTTGTTGGCGATGTACTGCTCGGATTTCTCAAGTTGCGTCGGAACGCTCCGCGACTGGGCAAAGCTGGCGTTAATGGCCTGCTGGTGCCGCAAAAAGCTCGGGGAACGGATCCACTCGCTGATGATTCGCTCGGGAACGTCGACCCGCTCGCCCTTTAAATAGCGAACTACCCGGGGGTACAGAGGTCCCGCGTCTTCTCGCTTTTTACCCGCAAATTTCTGCAGCCACTTGAACGAACCTTCGTAGTTTTTTTTGAACGTTCCCAGGGTGCGTAATGCGATGGGAAACTGGCACAGATCAAAGAGGGAAATCGTAGCTACCAGCGCCGACTCGGGGGCGAAGATATCCTTGAGGGCGCCCGACTGCAGGCTAAACGCGGTACCGATCGCCTCTCCCCGGTTTTCCCGCCCTAACTCGACCCAAGATTTTAGGTAAAGCGACGAGACGAAAGAATTATCCTGTTTGCCGATGGTGTCGAGCACCTTAGCGGCGTCCCCGTAGCGTTCCTGTTCGTACAGGGTTCGCGCCAATAGCAAACGCATTTCGTTTTGGCGGCGCCGAATAGATGGCGGAAGATCCGTGGCAAAGGCCAAACGTTTCAACGGTGGCACGGCCTCCTCGTATTTTTCTCGGGACTGGGCCCAAACCGCCTTTACGTAGTCTTCGTAGTACCCCCCGTCCTCCAGAAGTTTCAGCACGGAGTTGATCGTCGAAAGCGGAGCGTTGTTTTTCATTCGGCGCATGAAGAGGTGAACGGCGGCTTCCCGCACCGTCGGTATCGAGGAGCTCGGCACTAAATCGTCTTTGAAATACGCCGGGATATTTTCTAATGAGGCATCGAGAAACACCGGTACGGAGGCGGTGTCATGCAGGTCTTCCAAGCAGGCCATTGCCGCAATCTGAAACGGGGCGCTGGCCGCATTGGGCGGTTCCGCCAGTAGAGCATTGAACTTTGAAATTGCGGGGCCGTACAGGCCG
>JAYUBV010000139.1:0-2279 GCA_043740655.1 Pseudomonadota bacterium
GGGCAACCTATCGAGCTGTCCCGAAATTTTCGCAATTTCCGCATTCGACAGACTCGCTACGCGAGCCGTCGCCTCGGAGGGATTTACGCCCAGCGCGACGATTCGCTTCTGCACGTCTTCCCGCTGTACGAAAGTCCGGATCCTCTCGCGGTCCGCCGCCATTTTGGCGACTACGCTCTCCGTACTGATCATCGACCCCCATGCCGAACTAGTCGGTACGGCAACGATGAGCAGGGCCACGACGAGTAATTTAAGCATGTAAGCGGCGATTTCCGCCGACCAGGTTTACTACCGCAACTACTAAAGCAACGACTAGCGCGATATGCAGGAATCCGCCGAGCGTGTAAGAGCTGACCATTCCGAGTGCCCACAGAGCCAATAAAACGACTACTAAAGTCCACATAACATTTTCCCCTTTTGGTTTCCGCCGCGAGGACGGGTTTGTCTGAACCGATTGCACTGGTCATGCCATAGCATTTTGTGCGGTCCACCGGAGGTGAGTGGTACCAAATTGATTCGTTTTTTTTGGGGAACCCGGGCCAAGTTCCATTTAGCTGAAGCTTATTGGGGACATCCGATGGGGGAATGGCTTCTGGCTTTCCTTCCCTAAATGCATTATCTGGTGCGTTCCATGGATAATAAGCACGAGTTTCCGCCCCTGGACGCGGCCCAAGTCGAAACCGCGATCCAGCTTTTAGAGTCCATTCTGGACGATCGCCGGCGGCTGTCCTCGTTGGACGCGGAGACTCGCAAGCGCATGTTGATGGCGGCGGGCCGGGTTTCGCGTCCGGATAAGCTCGAAGTGATGAAGATCACGAAGAAACATCGCCGGGCCCGGGATTACGGCAAGCGCATGAAGGACCGCGCGATTACGGCGGCCACCGTCATCCGTAAGGCCCGTCAGGCAGACGTTTACGTTCCGCCCCCGACAAACCTACCGAACCACGGGACCCCTAAGGATGACCGGCCACGGCTTAATAATCCCCGCGCCTGTTACGTGTGTAAGACTGAGTTTGAGTACGTTCACTTTTTCTACGATTCGATGTGCACGCCGTGCGGGGACCTAAACTACGCCAAGCGTTCGCAGACCGCGTCCCTAGTCGGACGAGTAGCCGTGATTACCGGCGCCCGTTTGAAGATCGGTTACCAGGCGTCGTTGTTTTTGCTGCGCGCCGGGGCCCGCGTAGTGGCCACCACGCGTTTTCCGCAGGACGCGGCCGCGCGCTATGCCCGCGAAGGGGATTTCTCCGAGTGGGGCCAACGCCTGCAGATTCACGGTTTGGATTTGCGGCACGCGCCGAGCGTGGAGCTGTTCACCCAGTACCTGAATGACCAATACGATCGCCTCGATATTTTGATTAACAACGCCGCGCAAACCGTACGGCGTCCGCCCGGCTTCTACCGCCATCTGCTGGCCGGCGAAGCCATGCCGCTAGCGCAGCTGCCGGCTAGCGTACAGCCGCTGTTGCAGTCATACGAGGCGTGGAAAAACCCCAATCAGCTTTCCGGCGCCCGGGAGATGAACGCGGAACTCTTGAAGGACGAATGGGTTACCGCCGTCGCCATGAAGGGGGCCGCGATTGGTTTGCAGGCCCCGGCGCTGTTGTCGCAGCTGCCGAACCAGGTGACCGACAACACCGAGTCGCCTGAGATTTTTCCGATTGGCAAAACCGATGCGGACCTGCAGCAGGTTGACCTTCGTCGAATGAACAGCTGGCGCATGAAGTTAGCCGACGTGCCAACGTCCGAGATGATTGAAGTCCAACTGGTCAACGCCATCGCGCCGTTCATTTTATGCGCAAAGCTTAAGCCGCTGATGTTGCGCGACTGCACCGGCCAAAAACACATCGTGAACGTGACCGCGATGGAAGGCATCTTCTCGCGCTACACCAAGACCGATCGCCATCCCCACACGAACATGGCCAAAGCGGCATTGAACATGATGACGCTGACTTCGGCCCCCGATTATGCCAAGGCCGGCATCTTCATGAACGCGGTGGATACGGGCTGGGTCACGGATGAGGATCCGGCGCAGCTCTCCCAGATGAAACAGGACGAACACGATTTTCAGCCGCCGCTCGATATCGTCGATGGGGCCGCCCGCGTGTGCGATCCGTTTTTTAGCGGACTCATCACCGGCAAGCACGTGTGGGGCAAGTTCCTAAAGGACTACCGCGAGTCGACCTGGTAGTGGCTACTAGGCTTTCTTTTTTCGCAGCGAAAATTTCTGAAACGCTAGCTTGATCGTTTCTAGTTTCAGCACGCGATCGCGCAGCATT
>JAYUBV010000140.1:0-2278 GCA_043740655.1 Pseudomonadota bacterium
TCAAGAATTCTAAAGTACCAACCGAGGAGAAACAGGCAGCGTAATCATTCCCACCTGACGCTCTCCGGCTCGGTATCTACTTTCAATGAGGAAACGCGGCCGAAAGAGTTCCCTTAGGCTTTCCCGCAAATTCGCCGATGAGCCGTCACCATGTTCCGTTGGTGCGGCTACTGCCAAAAATTTTTGGGGGAATCCCTTCCCTACGAAGACTTCACCATCACGCACGGCGTTTGCTTGCCGTGCAAACGAGGGGCCCGATTTGCAGAACCCGAGCGGCTCGAGCGTATGCGGGCGATGGGTGCCTTTCTAAAAAAGGTCTGGCAGATGGCTCTGGAAATGGACTTGGACCAGGCGACGGAGTTGTTAGCGTCGGCCACCGCGATGGGCATTCGCCCGGTTGATATTTTGCTCTGTACCATCGGGCCGCTAGCGGGCGAGGCGGAGCGCCAGTGTGACGGCGGTGCCTTAAGTTCCGAGCGACAGCGGACCGTCACTGCGTTCTGCGGTGCACTCATCAGCTCGGTCCGCCGCGCCGTTCCGGCAAATGTTTTGGAGCGTCCGGATGTTTTACTCATGACGGCACGGGGTAACCAGCACACCTTTGCGCTACCCCTATTAGAACTGTGGCTGCGGGGAGAAGGAATTTCGGCGTTGTCGGTAAACGACGGCGTTACCCCCGACGAGGCTTACGCGCTCTACCAAAAGTATCTCCCCATGGTCGTGGGTTTCTCGCTCGCGGTGAAGGAACAATGTCCGGCGGTTCGCGCCTGCGTCGACCGTATTATGGAGGCCGATGAACATCCGCCGCTCGTCTTGGTTGGGGGGCTGGCCGTTAAAAACGGAGCCGTGGCTAGCCGCGATTTGGGCCGGGCCCGGCTTGTTTCCGACGACGCGGCGCTTTTTGCCGTGCTCAAAAATCATTTAGCGCTTGGGTTTCTCTACGACCTTAAGCGAAAATCGTCGGGATAACGAACGGGGAAACTATCGTGAACGCGGTTAAGAAAAACAACGTAAAGATTTCTGGGCACGGATCTCGTTCGCTAGTGTTTGCCCACGGATTTGGATGCGATCAGTCGATGTGGCGCTTTATCGCGCCGGCTTTCGAAAAAGAATACCGAGTCATCCTCTTCGATAACGTGGGCGCGGGCGATTCCGATGGTTCGGCCTACGATCAGAAAAAATATTCTACCTTAAATCAGTACGCGGACGACGTTCTGGCCATTTGTCGCGAGCTGGATTTGACCAAGCCAATTTTCGTGGGCCATTCCGTTAGCGCGACGATCGGCATCTTGGCGGCGATAAAGGAGCCGGCGTTGTTCGATAGCCTGGTGCTCATTGGTCCGTCGCCCTGTTATTTCGACGATGGAAACTATCACGGTGGCTTTAATCGTGAAGCGTTGGAGTCGCTTTTAGCCCAAGCGGACAACGATTACTTGGGCTGGGCGCGATCGCTGGCTCCCGCCATCATGGGGAACCCTGACCAGCCCGAGCTAGGCAAGGACCTTACCAACAGCTTCTGCCGCACCAATCCGACCATTGCCGCCCATTTCGCACGCGTCCTGTTTTTATCCGACCACCGTGCGGATTTACCCAAGGTCAAAACGCCTTCCCTGATTCTGCAATGCGCGCACGACATCGTGGCTCCCGAGTTTGTTGGGCGCTACGTGCACAAGCATCTGCCGCAGAGCGAGTTCGTAGTTCTACAGGCCATCGGACACTGTCCCCATGTGAGCGCGCCCGAAGAAACCGAGAGCGCGATCAAAAATTACCTGGAAAAAAGGCGCTGACAGATAAAACTACCGGCGCTTGTTTGCCCAAATTCAAAGCTCCGCCGAGGCGCGATCGGAAAGCCGTGGCGAGGGCGGGCACTGCCTCGAGTCGCATTTCTGAAGGGGTCCCCGGACTGGATGAGTCCGTCCACGTCTCGTTCCACCAGGCGAAGCCGCGGACTTCCGGCCAGCGGCCGGAGAGAAGTGCAGTCAGAGCTTCTCCGGCCCAGGCCTCCGCACTCACGCGCGGATTTCCCGACGTTGAGCCAAACTCGTAAATCATCACCGGCTTCGACGGAGCCATGACTCGCAGTCGCGGGTAGGCGCGGTCCATAAGGCCGACGAAAGGGGGTACCGTTTCATACGCAGGGGACTGGGCGCCATAAATCGAAACGCCAACGCTATCGACAACATCACTTCCCGGATAATACTTCTCAAAGTTGTTCCACGGGTCCTCCGGGAACTCGGGGAAGTTTACGTGAAAGGCCCAATGGATATTGTTCGCCCCC
>JAYUBV010000141.1:0-7610 GCA_043740655.1 Pseudomonadota bacterium
AGGCGCGATCCGTTTACAAAGTCGGCTCGTCCCAGGTGGTAGAGCTCGTGGAATCGGAGCAATTCCTTCGCCGGCACGGTACGATCCGCGTCGTAGATCGTGATGAGTTCCGCGCTTACTTTGGTGAGGGCAAAGCGCACGGCATCCCGCTTGCCCCGGCCGGGCTGTTTCAGGAAGTGAAGCTTGGCTGGCCCACGGTATGCCTTGCCGTGTTTCTCGAGTTCGCTCCACGTGTCGTCGGTGGAGTTGCCCTCTACAAAGATCACCTCTGCAGCAATTCCCTTTAACGTTTCCAGGTCCTCAAAAATCCCCGCCACGTTTCCCGACTCGTTGCGCAGCGGAACGATGATCGCCGTGTCGCGCTTTAACGCGCCGGTGGGGTGGTACGGGCGCAGAAATGTCAGGCGGCAGATCCCGTAGCGACGAAGTATTGGCAGGCCGCAGAAAAATCTGTCGAGGAGACCTCGTCCAAAAGGAAAGAAAAGCAGCGGCTCTTCGCGTGTCACTTCAAAACCGGTCGAGCGCACGAGGAGGGCGAATTTTTTGGCCGCGAACTGCGGCGCGGGCAGTAGATCCACCGTGCGGGTAAAGGGGGAAAGCATGCGAATCAGCCGGAAGAAAAACACGGAACCCGACACGACCACCACTCGGGCGTCGCGATCCATGCCGCGGCGGATACTCATGAGATGCGCCACCGTTTGCGCATCGTTCGTAAAAGGAAGGTCCATCACGAGGAGTGGTTGAGCACTCCGTCCCGAGAGGGGGCCCGGCGTCGGGTGATAGTGAGTCGGCGAGTGGTAGACGGCCGGGCCGTAGCAATGCTCCAGATCATGGAGCCTGGCCTTGGTGCGGCGGGAGATCGACTTTAGGAGGGCGCGGACCGGAAAAAGCATTAGTGGCGCCGCCTTGGTAAGTGCATGCGGACGTTTTGTCCGCCGTGGATGGAAAGTATTGTCGAAAAATGCCATTGCCCTTGGCTACCGACCCACATCTGCGGAAAGCTACTGCCGCAGCAGCCAACCGGGAACGTGAAACGGCCGCGGCCATTAGTAAGGGCGAAAGTTCGTCCGTCGAAATTCACGACGTCGGCTCCCGGGATGCTGACGTCGACGGTCACGGAGTTCAGGTCCCGACTTACCGCAGTGACTTGAAGCGAGCTGGACTGCGGAACGGTGGCCGGCTCGCGAGTCTCCAAGGCGGGGGTCGCGATCGGCGCATCGGCGGTAAACGCTTGCGGGGCCAACGGGGCGGTGAGCCCCGCGATTTCACTCTTGCGGCTCACGATCTTTCGTTGCTCGTCCAACTTTGCTATCAGCTCGACGGTGGCGCCTAACCCCTTTTCAAATTCGACCATTTCCTTCTGGGCCGTCTCGAACTTAGTCTGGGCCGCTTCCAGCGGTTTAAGCCCCCACTGGGCGGCCAGACGACTGCAGTCGCGATCGCGGCGAATTGCCGCGCAGTAAGCGGTGCAATCGGACTGAGCTTGGCTACTCCAGGCCAGCGTTCGGTCGCCGGGAACGGCCACCACGCAGCGCACGTTAGCGGTGGCGCCGTTTTCGCCGCCGCAGGTGCAGCCGTAGTTTTTTAGCAGCTCTTCGGCGGCGCCCCTTTTTTGCGCTAGATCGGCGCGAGTGGCCTCGAGCGTGGCGGTGTCCTTTACGTGGCCCAACATCTGGCCGGAAATTCGTTTTAGCTCCTCGATAGCGGCGCGGGTGTCCTTCAGGCTTACGTCCGTGAGTACGGGCTGCCCGGTCAGCTTACGGGACTGATTTTCTTTCGCGAGGGCTTCGTCGAGTCGTTGGCGCAGTTCGTCCGCCCGTCCCGCATAGTGTTCGCCGGCCCGCGCGCCTTTCGGCAACGCGGCGGCGATTTCGTCGCGTAGCTTGGCGGCGGCAAGGTTTATGGCCGCCAATTCATCCTTCGTTTTTTGCGCCGCCTGTCGAATGGGTTCGGAGAGGGATTGCCGCAGCTCCGACAGCTCTCGGATGTTGAGGGGCTCGAGGTCTTTGGCCGTCGGCGGCTTGGCGGCTAGCCCCTCGTAGGTCGTGCCGTCGGCCACCTTTAGCCGATCCCAAAGCGGCCCCCGTTTTCCGGAGCGGTCCGGAGAGAGTTTCGGCGCCCGCTCCGCAAACTTAGGAATGTCGTCCACGATGCCGCGGATGAGATTCGCTTTGTAGCGGGCCGCCGTCTCTTTTGAAAAACGATCGAAGGAACCAGCCGCCAAGTCAAACGCGTCCTTGAGCGGATTGTAGACAACGTCGGCCGCGCCGCGGGCCGTGTCGGCGGCCCGCTTCCATAAATCTCCCGGCGATGTCTTACCCGAGGTCCCGTTGTCGGTAGTTGGACCAGGCCTCGGATCTATTTTCCCGCGCCGTGGGTCTTTTTGTCGAAGAGACCTTTGAGGGACGGCGCGGGGCCCGGTTTGCCTTCGGGGGTACAGGCCTTTGTAGCGGCGCAGAACTCACCCGAACCTAGCAGTCCTTCCATCTTTTCCTGCACGTAGGTGCCCAAGATCGCTCCGTCGAGTTTGGCGACGAGGGCCGCAATTTTAAGTTCTGCCTTCAGGCTTTTCAGGTCCAATTTATCGAAGTCATCTCGAAGCGCCATGGTACCCAACGCCTTTTCGATTTCTTCAACTTTGGCTATGTCCGGCACCGAATTTTTCGCGGTGAGCGCTAAATCATAGTCCTTGCTGGCTGCCTCCAACTTGGCCTGGACCCGTGCCAGTTTCTTAGTCAGCGAATCTTCCCCTTCCTCTAGGTCTTTTTTCAGATCGGCAAGGCTCGCGCGTTCCGCAGCGGGGAATTTATCCGCTTCTTTCGCTTTTTTGGCAGTGAGTCGGTCAAATTCTTTTTTGCTGGTTTGATAAACCTTGTCGACGTCGTTAAGGGCCTTTTGGGCGATGTCGAGGGCCGCCGCCGCCTTTTTCTCGGCAAGTATTCGATCCGGAGAATCTTGGTACGATACAAGCCACTTTATCCGGCCGAGGCGTTGCTCTGCGGTGGTGGGCGTTTTTGGTTCATCGCCGAAAGTGTTGAGTGCGAATAAGGATAGAATGACGATCGAGAACAAACGCATAGAGTTTCTCCGTTTGGGGTGGTCGAAAAAAAGAGTTGGTTAATTTTACCAGCCGTCGAACCGAGACCAAGGAAGCGGCGCGTTGCGTTTTGCGCGAGGAGGCAAAAAGGTTAGCGGATGCCCGTAGTTGTGTGCACCCAATTCAGAAAAGTCTTCGCGGCGATATAGTTGCCGTGGGTGTCTTTTTTCGCGCAGCCCCGGTAGTCGAAATGCGGGTGGCCCTCTCGCTCGCTGGTGGAGTACACGCCCATTAAGAAGTACTTGTCGCCGCTCATCATCACGAGCGGGCTTCCACTGTCTCCAGCGCAACCCAGCTCGCCCTCTTTTCCGCGCTTGATCTGAATGATGCCCGCCGCAATCGTCGTAGTCTTAGCCGGCAGCGGCTCGTACTGATGGAACTTCAAATCCTTCACCCGGCGGTAGCCTTGGGTCCCGTCCCCATTTTCGCCGTACCCCACGTTGAGCAAAGTATCTTTCGCCGAGACGCCGGTGGTCGTTAGCGGCAGCTCTTTCCCTTTGCGGAAGGGCAGGGCCGACTCGAGGTGCACCAGCGCGATGTCCACCCCCGGCGTTTCCCATTTTGGTTCGAACTCGGGGTGGAACAGCACGCGATCTGCCTTCACGAACTTGGGTGGCTCATCCGTCTCGGGTTTTGGATGGAGCGTAAATCGGTAATAGGTGGCGGGATGTTCGTCTACGCAGTGGCCGGCGGTGAGCACCCACCGTGGCGCGACGAGCGATCCGGTACAGGATCCGTGATCGGCATCGAGGAAACCCACCGTCGGGAAATGGGAGGCGGGTGGGTTTGCCCCGACCGCGTAAGCCGTGAACGTGATGATTCCGAGGATAGCGCGAGAAATGAGAGTCATGTACCTCGGTTTCCCACGGTGAAACGGAAATCTCAAGTTACGTTCTCTTTTGGAACCGACGTATTGCAATGCTTCTCGGGTTGCGCTGCGGTGTGAAAAGGGGGACAACTGGGGTGGTTTTCAAAGTTTCAGAATAGAGGAAAGACTCATGAAAGTTCTCGTCACCGGTGCGACCGGGTTCGTCGGTAAAAGTTTAGTCCAGCGTCTGCTTGGCGAAGGTCACGAGGTCTCTTTTCTAACGAGGGCTCCGGAAAAGGCTAAGGGAAAGTTTCCCGCCGAAGTGCAAGCCTTTGCGTGGAATCCGGAAATGGAGCCTGCTCCAGTCGCGGCCTTCGACGGTGTGGACGCCGTGATTCATTTGGCGGGAGAAGGAGTGGCGGAGAAACGCTGGAGTGCCAACCAAAAACGCAAGATTCTGGACTCGCGTGTGCTGGGCACGCGGAACTTGGTCGAGACAATGATGGGGTTGAGCAAGAAGCCTTCCGTTCTGGTAAGCGCTTCGGCGATCGGTATCTACGGCGATCGGGGTGACGAGCGCCTAACCGAGAACAGTCAGTCGGCCACCGGTTTTCTAGTCGACGTTTGTAAGCAGTGGGAAGACGAAGCCCAGCGGGTGGAGAGTGCCGGCATCCGCCGCGTCAGCATCCGTATCGGCATCGTTCTCGAGCAGGGGGGCGGCGCGCTGAAGCCGATGTTGCCCCTGTTCAAAATGGGGGTCGGCGGGCCTATAGGCACTGGTCGGCAAGGCATGAGCTGGATCCACCGCGACGATTTGGTTTCGCTTTTGGTGTTCGCCGCCAAGACCCCATCCCTGTCCGGGCCAGTAAATGGCACCTCTCCGCATCCAGTTTCCAATGCGGAGTTCAGCAAGGCGTTGGGGCAAGCGGTCCATCGTCCGGCCTTTTTACCCGCGCCCGCGTTTGCCCTGCGGCTAGCCATGGGGGAGATGGCGGACATAGTGTTGCACAGCCAGTACGTGCTGCCGGCGAAAGCCACGGGAGCCGGGTTCACTTTCAAATTCACCTCGGTGCTGGAGGCTCTAGATGACGTCTGCAAAAAACGCGAGCAGGCTGGAGTTCAGTCAATGGCTCCCGCAGCCGGTCGCTGAAGTCTTCCCGTTCTTCGCCGACGAAAAAAATCTAGAGGCGATCACGCCGCCGTGGCTCCACTTTCAGGTAATCGGCAAGTCTACGAGCTCAATGGAATCGGGCACGCTCATTGATTACCGGCTACGCGTGCGGGGCATTCCATTTAAGTGGCAATCCCGCATCGAGGAGTGGGAGCCCAATCGGAAGTTCGTGGACACCCAGGTGCACGGCCCCTACCGACTGTGGCACCACACGCATACGTTCGAAGAAAAAGACGGCGGCACGTTGATGAAGGACGTGGTCCAGTACGCCGTGCCGGGAGGCTGGCTTGGCCAGCAGCTCGCCGGACCGTTCGTGGCGCGGGACCTCACCAAGATCTTCGCGTACCGTAAAAAAGTTATCAACGAGCGGTTTGGAAGTAAGCGGTGAGGTCGCGGCGGTAGTTCGTCCGTGCGACGCGAAGCGCGGGTAGCGGCCCGGCGAATCCCGTGGGATGAGGGGGTGCGCTGGTTGGTAGGGTGGGGGTTGGAGTCGCTAAGTCGTCCGCGCTGTTTTTTGTTCAACGTCTTTGACGACGTTCCGCGCGGCGGCCGTAGCGTGGGGTAGGTATCCGTCTTCAACTTTTCATTAGGCCCACGGTGGAGCGGATACGCCGACTAACCTCGTCACGCTGTGTAGCCAGCATCACAAAATACAGCACTTGGCTGGCCTACATCACGTTCGCAAGAGCATTGCACCACTGCCCCGTTGAACAATATAATCCGCCCTAGACCGCCACCTGAAACGCCCCCGGCGCTTTTGGGCTGTGCGTGTCCGGCAACCGACGGGTAATGTGATCATCGCTAATCACGAAAATGCTTTTTTCACCTGCGCGGCGGAAGCCTTAAGCTGACGTTTAGGCGAGTATCCGGTGACGACGTTCTTTTCGAATTGGGCATTGAAGAGGCGGTAATCAACGAACATCTCCTCGCCCTTGGCGATCGCTTTCAGGGTGAATAGCATACCGCCGGCGTAGCCAACGTTCGGGCGATCGTGGTGGTTCAAGTAGTCCGACGGGTCTTTGTCCGCGATTCGGATCGATTCCACGAACCAGTCGCCGAGTAGCCGCACGCCGGTTTGTTGGGTGACCGCGGCGTTCTCTTTGAATTTCCTTTTGTGTTGGGCCGCGGAAAGCAAGCGGACCTCGCTCACGTCTCCCCAGTAGGCCAGCACGGTACCGCGCGTGAGCGGGGAGGTGGCGAAGCAGCCGATGCCGTGGACGGGGGAGGCTTTGGCTTTCAACTTCACGAACATCATGTCGGAATTCTCTCGCCAAAAATAGTGCTTAACAACTGTCACGTGCTTTTGATCGCGCTTTATAACTTTGGGCGGGGCCGGGAGTAAGGTGGAATTACGTCGTCGCGAATTCAAGGGATGTCCCATGTCCACTCCGCTGTTTCGCGCGCTGCCGTACCTTCAACCCCAGATCGCCTGGACCCCCCTTACTCCGGGGCCTACGCATGTGCACCGGTTGTCCGAAATTGGATTTCGATATTCCCACCCTGCGCTTTACGTGAAACGGGAGGATGCCACCGATTCCGTTTACGGCGGCAATAAGGTGCGCAATTTGGAGTTCTTGCTCGGCCGTGCGCAGGCCCGCAATAAAAAGAATGTAATCACCATCGCTCCGGTGGGTTCCAACTTCGTCGCGGCCCTGGCCGCGCAGGCGAAAAAGTTGAACCTGGGAGTCGAAGTGATGCACTTCTCGCCCGTATCCACGCCTCAGACCCATGCGCACTTTTGCTTTTCCCAGGCGCAGGGGATGAAGGCGACAGTCTTTCCCGGAAGGTTGGGTACGATTCCGGCCGTGTTGATGCTCGCCTTCCGGCAGACCTCGACTTTCTTGCGGCACGCCGAGTGGATTGCCCCGGGTGGTTCGTCGCCGACGGGGGCCCTTGGCCACTTGAACGCCTTGTTCGAACTGAAGGAGCAGATCGACGCCGGGCTCGTGCCCGCCCCGGACGTGATCGTCGTGGGGGCCGGAACCTGCGGCACCATGGCGGGGCTGACGGTTGGAATCGCGCTCGCGGGGCTTAACACCAAACTCATCGGCGTGCGGTGCGTGGATCGACTTGTATGCCACCGGCGCGCGATCGCCCGCTTGGCGAACCGACTGTTCGCCCTCGTGCAAAGTGCGAAGCGTGTGAGTGCGGCGGACATCACGTTGATTACGCCGCAGGCCCACGAGGCGTACGGGGTGCTGAACCAGACCGGTCGAAACGCCATGCGGTTGTTTCGCGAGGAGGAGGACATCGAGCTCGACACCACCTACACCGCAAAGGTGGCAAGCTTTCTCACCGCGTCCCTAGAGGCGGGAGAGTTTCGCGGCAAGAAGGTGCTTTACTGGCACACGTTCAGCCCCAAAGCGGTGCTGGCCGACCATCGCCCGGCGGTTGCGCTCGAGTACCAGTCGCCGTGGCTCATTCAAGCGTCGCCGTATGCGCGCGACCCAATAGCAAGTCTGGCCATCCGGTAACCGAGATGCGGTTTTGTCGGTAATAGTCGGTGCCCGTGCTCATCACCCCTACGCCGAGCT
>JAYUBV010000142.1:0-7603 GCA_043740655.1 Pseudomonadota bacterium
GCGGAGGACAACCGCATCACCGGTGACAAACGACTGCTCGCCCTGTTTGCGCACCCATCGCGACGAATCGCCAAGGCCGCCATTCTAGCGGCGGGACGCAACCGTGACGGTTCTTACCTCGAGCCTCTCGCCAATCTGCTGAACCGCAAAGATAAGGAGTTGAAGCAGATTGCCGCGTTTTCGCTCGGCATGATCGGCACCGAGCTTTCGCTTAAGATTTTGCAACAGCACCTGGCGATGCAAAAGGACCCGGAGACCATCGTCGCCATCTTGAATGCACTCGGTGTTTCTGCCAGCGAGAAAGCGCTGACCACCGTGGCGCCGTTTCTTAAAGTCGGCAATCCTCCCGATGTGATGGAGGCGGGCTGCGAGGCGATGGGAAAGATATTTACCACGCTGGGCACCACCGTTCCGCCGAACGTGCAGGACATTCTGAAGGACCTGGGAATGTTGGCGGCGGGGGGGGAGCCCGTGGCGAGATCCGCGGCATTCGCTTTATCGCGCTGGAAAAACGACATCACCTCGGTTCAACCGGTGGCCCTGATTACTGCCGCCCGCAAGACGAACTGGCCCGAAACCCGCGAGCTACTGCTGCGCACGTTGGGGCGATTTAAAACGGCGGAAGTTTCATTGTACCTGGCCAGCGAGCTGGCCAACTCGGCGGGTAACCCTGGTGCGCGCATCGAAGCGGCCAAGGCGCTTTCCGCCCATCCCGCTTCGGAAACCCTGTTTGCCGCTCTTAAAACGGCGCTCGAAGATGGTTCCGGCCACCTCATCTACCAAGTGCTCGAAACGATCTACAACATGGGGCCCGCCGCCGGAGCGCGGCTGTCCGAACAGGTTGACCACATCATCAAGGTGGAAACGTCGGTGTGGAAACGCGGCGCCGCTTTAAAAACGCTGGCCGCTATCAATCCCGTGCTCGCCCGTCAGCGCGTGAACGAGATTCTGCCCCAAGCCGGATCGCCGCTGCTAGAGGCGTGCATTGGCACGTTGGGGGTACTGGGCACTCCGGAAGATTTGGAAAAGGTGCTTGGCCACCTGTCCCACTCGAAAAACTCCGTAGTGCAGGCGGCGCTCGAGGCCTTAAGTCAGACGCCCGAAGAAAAGTTGCCGGCCACCACCAAACCGCTGCTCCGCAAGACTTTAGAAAAAGGGGACCTCGGCATTTCGGCGCTCGTCTCGCAAATAGTGGAGAAAAATCGTTGGAAGGATTTTGCCGTACCGCTCAGCCTAACTTACCGGTTGCATTTATCGCCGGATCAGGTCGAAGTCCGCGTGGCCATTTTGGGAGCTCTGGCAGTGGTGGGCGATCCATCACAGCTCGATGTGATTGAAGAGGCCTTTAAAGACCACGAGAAGGTCGTAGTGGAGGCCGCGGCGAAAGCGAAGAAGGCGCTGACGGGCAAGGACGAAAGCAACCGAATCCCGCTGAACAGCACGATCACCAAACCCGCGACCACTAACTACAACGACATCAAACCCACCGGCGGAAAAGCTATGGTCCTAAAAACGACCAAGGGCGAGATCACGATTAAATTTCTCGACGAGACCCCGCTCGTCAATTTCGAGATCATGAAGCTTGTGAAAAATGGCTACTTCTCGGACAAAACTTTTCACCGGGTAGTGCCGAACTTCGTGGTGCAGGGCGGGGATCCGCGGGGGGATGGTTTTGGCGGACCGGGCTACTTGATCCGCGACCAGTACTCGCCGATCTCCCCAGAACGTGGGCTCGTTGGCCTTGCCACGGCGGGTCAGGACACCGGTGGATCTCAGATCTTCTTCAATCTTGCCCCTAACTTGCACCTGCGCGGGCGCTACACCTTCTTCGGTGAAGTCACGGCGGGTCACGAAGTGCTCGACCGCCTTGAAGTCGACGACAAGATCCTCCAAGCCAAGCTGAAGTAACTGCTCAGGAATTCCGATAAGGACACTAGAGGATTCTCGTGTCCAAAGCGTTTCTAAAATTCTGTCTGCCTTGGCTTGCGATCTTTTTCGCGAGTGCTCCGGCGTACGCCAAACGCGTACAGCGCGAAGTGGTGAAGATCACTTCCGGTAAGCAGTGGCGCGTGAATGATTCCGTATGCTTCCACCGCGAAGATAAAATCATCGCCTGCGGAAAAGTAATCGGAAATTCCTCTTACCTCGTCTCGATCAAATCGCCCGCGCTCCACGAACGCGTTAGCACCGGGGAAACGCTCTACGTTTTCGGTGAAGGGCCTGGGCGTCAGCCCTCTAGTTATGGCGACAAATACGTGGTGAAACGAACGGTGCCGCTGTTTCACCGCGCGCTTACGGTCGGCGCCTTCGGCGGGCAGGGCTTCGTGATGCCGGCCTTAAATTTCCAACTGTCGCTCGGCGGCGGATTGGTCCTCGGAATCATGCCAACCTTCTCGAAGAACTCGGCGAGTAACAGCGTGCTCGGCTCATTCGGCACCTTTGATTTTTACTTCGGCGGAAATTCCTTCAGCGGACTCAACCTGAGCCTTGCGGCGGGCGTCTATAACTTCCAGGATCAAAGCCAGGTCGCCAAGTTTACGCCGGCCGTTCAGGCCACGCTGGGCTACCGCTTCCTCGCCCGCGGAGGTTTCAGCTTCGGCATCGGAGCGGGCGCGCAGTACGTACAGTCGCAAAATGTGTTCCTCATCGGAACGCGCACCACCGTGTACCAACCGCTAGCTAAGGCGGACCTGGGCGTTTCGTTCTAGCGAACCTACCTCGCACGGTGTCGACCTCGGGGAGCGGGGCTGGCGACAGTGGAAATTGCGCACTATACTTCACTTCGGTGACCCTCAAATCCACTTTAGAAAAATCGCATCGGGCCTTGGTGAGTTCTGGAGTAGAACATGCCCTAATTGGCGGTTTTGCGTTAGCCGTTCTAGGGGTGCCGAGAGCCACCAACGATATCAATTTTCTAGTTCACGAGGCCCAGTCGGAAAAAGCCAAATTGGCACTGTCCGCCGCCGGCTGGAAAATTGCGCAAGAAACCGGAGAGGTGATCCATTTTCGCGGGCTGGGCAACGTTGACTTGCTGATTGCCAGACGGCCCTTGAGCCAAGCGATGTTGAAAAACGCGAAGCCACTCCCCCCTTTAGGGATCCACTGCTTATCTGCGGAAGCGATAATCGGCCTTAAAATTCAGGCCTATAAAAATGATGCCCGACGCGAGTTCCAAGACAAAGCGGATATCCAAGCCCTCGTCATTAAGCATGGCGCCTCTCTGAATTGGGGCGACATTAAAACTTACGCCGATCTATTCCACGAGATGCCTTTCCTGGATACTCTCCGGAGGCAGCTTGACGATAAATGAATTTCTAAAATTCTTGGATGAGTTTTGGGAGCTTTTTGGCCCGATACCAGAAAAGCCCCTCACCGGGGATAAATTCACGAATATGAAGTTGTAGCACGATCGAAAGTAGTCCTCGGTATCTCGTTCTAAACTACCCGCGGACTGTTTTCGCACCTCAGCCGCCCAACGCGAAGGACCGTCGGCCGCATCGAAGGCATCGACCAGCCGAACCGTGAACGAAGGCGGCTGCTCCGATTGAGAGAAGGGCCGCCCGCACGACTAGAGGTACTCACCGCGTTTGATCTTATCCACGATGATCTTTTCCGGCATCTGAGGATCGCGCGGATCCACCATAAAGTAGGATTGCTGTTCGCAACGTCGCTTGTTCTTGATCAGCCACTCGAGCAGCTTCGCGACACCTTTGTTCTTCTTATCGCGGAAGAACGGATCGTTCTTCAGCGCATCGGCGGCTTTCTTCAGCTGCCGACCTTCCGACGGATCGCTCTCTTTCACCGGGTAATCCGAGAGATCGAACTTCTTGATGTCTTCGGGCAACACGCCCAAAAAGCGAACTTCCGGCGCACTGTAATCAGCATTACGGATTAAGCTCGCCGCGGATCCGGCTTTCAGCGTGCGGTAAATGTTTTGCAACGTGTAAGCGTCCAAATCGCCGAAGAAGTAGATCGGGACACTTAGCTCTTCAGAAATTAACTTACACCAGCCACGAACTGCGTTCGACGGAACGCCTTGGGCGCCCAGTAGAATACAGTTGTGCCGTTTGCAGAACCCATTGGCTACCAGCGTATTCGCCGTACCTTCGGACTCTACGACCAGGCAGAAATCGATCTTCTTCTTAGCCTTAAGCTTCAAACTCTGCGGACGGTTTTTCGGCTGAAACGGCGTAGTTCCCAAGCTGCCTAAGTCGACCACGGCTTTTCCGCCGTCGGGAAGCGTTTCGGTGACGACCAGTTGATTGGAGTAGGTTTGTCCGCCGCGATCGTTGGCGTAGCAGTTCAGCTCTTCGCGGTAGCACTCCAGCATTTCGCAGATGAAATCGATGACCGAGTCGCTTTCGGACTGATCCTGGAAATCGAGCGGCTTTAAGTCGGGATCATGTTTCACTTCACCCTTACAGATGTAGTAAATTTCACGCTTCGTGTTGACCGCGCCGGTCTCTAAGTTGCGGAGTAAAATCTCTAGCACGAAAATAGCGCGCGACATCTTTTGCACCGACGCTACGTTCAGCTCGGTACGGACCATTTTGGAGCCCGGGGTCAGGTAACCGACCTTGGGGTTGTACTCGGAGTTATCGAGTGAGCATTTCACGGCTTCGAGCACCGGACGTTTGGCCTCTTCTAAGTCTTTGAGCAGTCGCTCGCAGAGCGCTTTGGAAAGCTTGGGAATATCGCTGACTTTTGTAAGGCTCATCGTTCCGCCACCTTCTCTTTGCTAGAGATCTTGCGTCCCTTTTCCTTGGTCTTTTTTTTGTCGTCGCCCTTCTTGGACTTCTTGCCCCCGCCTTTTTCTAGCTCGGCTTCGACCTCGGTCGCGACTACCACGTCGACCTTCTCATCTTCCATAACCTGGAACTTACCCTTGGACTTGGCGATCTCGGCGGCATTCACCGCTTCTTCCAAATGTTCCTTGGCCTGATTGATATCGCGACCCAAAAGTTTAACGAGACCGGCCGAAGCTCGCTTCTTACGCGCGTCCGGCGCCTTGGCGATGCGGCACAGGCAATCCACCAGAATCGGGCAAAACTGTTCTATGTGGCGCAGCTTCTCTTCAAGATCGGCTTCACGCGTCTCTTTTTTGATGTGACGCGAAAGGCGCTGACCCGCTTGAATCAAAGCACGTCGGATCTCTTCCACGAGTTCATCGCTGGCATCCACGGTCTCTTTAGATGCGTTCTTAAACTTGATGAACGGCGACACGAGCGAAATCGCGATGACGTAGGGCCCCAGCGGCACGCTGTCCCGCGGCTGACTAATGCCGTAGGTACGCCAGTTGACCGTTTCGATGGCGTTCACCATCGCGCAGGCCGCTTTATCAAACTGCAGCGGAACGCGGTTGGCGAAACGCAATACGGTAGCCTGCTGCTCACCCTCTTCCCCCGATCGCTCGGGAGTTTTGAGACGGGCGACCGCTACTTCGATGGCCACCGGTTTGTAATCGCAGATGGTCGGCTTACGCGTGACCACCGAGAAAAAGTCCACTTCGCCTAAACGGCGGACGCTCTTGGAAAAAGCCTCTTCGCCGATGGTGATGACCGAGCGGGTGCTCGGCGACATCAATTCGGTCTTCTGAATAGCGGCGAAAACTTCCTTGAACTGCATCTCATTCAGTTTATCGATCGACTCATCGATAAACTTCTTGCTCATGCCGTTCTTAACGAACTCTTGAATCACGTTGTCGGTGATGCGCGAAAAACCTTTTTTCAGCCAGCTCCGCAGCGACATCTTTCCGAACAAGTGCGAGTGCGCGATGAACTCGCCTAGCTTCATCGTGTGCGGATGCGGCTCCGTGGCTTCCGGTATATCCGGCACCGTTTCTGAAACGCGCTTGATGGTCTGCCAGTCCTGATCCGGCAGCCGGTACTTCAAAGTAAGGTGCGGGTTCACTAGCGTCGTGCCCAACAGGTAGGAGATCAAACCGCCTTCACCACCCAGCTGGATGCGTCCGTCGATCTGAAACTCTACCGAGACGCCGTGGGGCTTATCCCAGTCGAGGTTCTTCTTGTCCCGGATAGTGCCCTTGTTGTGCTTGATGTCGACTTCCACCATCATCGAAACGGCCTGGCGCATCTTGGCGGTCTTGGTGATGACCTTGGCGCCCCGGGCGGTCGTGAGCTGCGCCCACGTGGTCGCGGCCGAAATACCGATACCCTGCTGACCGCGCGAACAGCGGCCGCGGCCGAATTTGGAAGACGCAAGGTACTCACCGAATACCGACGGCACGTCCTCGAGGGCCAACCCCGGTCCATTGTCGTCCACCGAGATCTGGACCAAGTCGGTATTTTTCATCGTACCGGTGCCCAGTTTTTTAATCTCGACCACCAGCTCGGGCATGATGCCCTCTTCCTCACAAGCATCGAGGGAGTTATCCACCGCCTCTTTCAGCGTAGTGAGAACGGCTTTAGTGGGCGATGAGAAACCTACCTGCTGTAGGTTCTTAGAAAAGTATTCCGCGGTACTACTGGTAGTGATTTTCTGTTTGGCCACTGAATGCTCTTTGGTTGATTAAAATAAGCCTAACGAAAAACGCGAGCCGAACTACTAGGAACTATTGAGAATAAGATAACAGAGCCAGTCAAAGCAAGCTTGGCCGGTCTGGTTTTTTTTAACCGCGCTGAGTTAAAGGAACGAAGGGCCGTTGCTTTTCGCCCACGTAGATCTGCCGAGGGCGGCCGATCTTGGCGTTGGGAGCTTCCATCATCTCTTTCCACTGGGCGATCCAGCCCGGTAGACGCCCGATGGCAAAGAGTACCGTAAACATGTTCGTGGGAATGCCCATCGCCCGGTAAATGATACCGCTATAGAAGTCGACGTTCGGGTAAAGCTTACGGGAAACGAAGTAATCATCGCTTAACGCGGCCTCTTCCAACCGCTTCGCGATGTCCAGCAAGGGGTCCTGGACGCCCATCTTGCTCAGGATCTGGTCGCACGCCTTTTTAATGATTTTGGCGCGGGGATCGAAGTTCTTATAAACACGGTGCCCGAAGCCCATCAATCGGACTCCGCTTTCGCGCTTCTTCACCTTATCGATGAAACGGACGACGTCGCCGCCACCGTCTTTCTGGATGAACTTCAGCATCTCGACCACTTCTTGGTTAGCACCGCCGTGGAGCGGACCCCAGAGCGCCGAGATACCGGCAGAGAGAGAAGCGTAAAGGTTGGCGCGGCTCGAGCCCACCAAACGCACCGTCGAGGTGCTGCAGTTCTGTTCGTGATCGGCGTGCAGGATCAGCAGCAGGTCCAGCGCTTTAGCGACAACTGGATCTGGATGGTAATCTTCCGCGGGTACACCAAACATCATCTTCAAAAAATTGGACGTGTAGTCCAGCGAATTTGTAGGGTAGATGAACGGCTGGCCAATCGACTTCTTGTAGGAGAAAGCCGCAATCGTGGGCAATTTCGCCAAAAGGCGGAACATGGAGAGGTTGCGCCCCTCTTCGGTATCCCCTTCGTTTTGGTAAAAGGTCGAAAGTGTATTTACCGCCGATGACAATGTCGCCATCGGGTGGGCATCGCGCGGAAAGCCGTCGTAGAAGCGCTTCATGTCCTCGTGGAGCATGGTGTGGCGCGTGAGCTGGGT
>JAYUBV010000143.1:0-7592 GCA_043740655.1 Pseudomonadota bacterium
CTCCGCCGAAAGTAGGGTGACCCGCTCTTTCGGATTCCTTTGGTCTGGCGCGACGAGTAACACGAGCGCCCCCTCGCTATCAATCCCGTCGAACGTCCCCCAAAAAGCTTCCGGGTAAGTCCGCTCCGCCGAGTTGGCCCCCGGGGCTATTTGCACACGCCTGCCTAGCCACGGACAGTGGGCTAGCCAACGATCGCGGATGGGCTCAAACCCTTCTTCGCCGTACCACTCGTACAGGTGCGCGAGCCGCTTCAGCAACGATCCGGCGAGAAGTTCCGGGGTTGTTTTAGTGCCGGCAATTACGTTCACGACGCCGGGCGGAAATTTGGCCGCGATGGGGCCGAGCTCTGACTCCGGCGTAGCCACGTTTACGCCGATTCCCAAAATTACCTGCGACGCCCCTTCTAACTCGGCGAGTAGCCCCGCCACTTTCTTTCCGGCAATGAGCACGTCGTTTGGCCACTTCAGCGCCAGCTCGCCGTGAAACGGTTTTAGTTCCGACAGCGCGTCGGCTAGGGCTACGCCGCCCAAGAAAGCGAGATCGGTGGCCGGTCGATCCTTCACCCGCTCGAGCAGAATGGAAAAGTAGAGGCCGCCTTCTGGCGAAGACCACGTGTTGGTGCCGCGCCCGCGTCCGGCGGTCTGGCGCATTGCCACCACACTTTGGCCAACTGAAACGGTATGGGCCGCCAAGCGGCGTTTCAATTCAAGATTGGTCGAGTCGATTTCAGGCAAGACTAATGGTGGGGGAAAACTTTTCAGGACTTAAGCTCCAAAAACTGCTCTTGGTCCTTCATCAGGGCGTCGAGGCGCGCTTGGACGAGCTTTTCCACAATCGGCGGCAACATCTTTTCCAGACACTTTTCGACGATGGCCTGCAGGTCCGCCTCTTCGATCTTCTGTCCCACTTTGTTATCAAGCGTGGCTTTGTACGCGTGCGAGTCGGACGAGCTCATCACCTCGGGGGCGATCGCCCTGCCAGGTTGCGGGGCTTCCGAAGATTCCCACATGTGCGCCGGCGGGGATTTGGGTGGAACGGGAACGGCGCGGGCGGGCTCTTGCCGCTCCTGTCTTTCCGGCTTTTCGGTCGCGCGGGTGACCTGCGGTGGCCAGCTCGGCGCTTTGGGGGGCGCTTTTTGCGGCGCTGCGGCAGCGGGCACGGTCGGCTCGTCGTCCGCGCTTACGTTGTACGATCCGGTCGGCTCGCTTTCCAATGTCTCACGCACTAGGCGCGACTCGTCGGAAAACGCGTCATTAAAAATTTTCTGCAACCGCTGATCTTCGAAGTCTTCGGGGTTGCTGCCGGGAGGCGCCATGGCGCCCTTCGGGGCCTCGCCCGTGTCGCCAATGTTGGTCTTCTCGGTGACCAGTTTCTGCAAATGCTGCGGCGAAAAGGGCTTTTTTAGCACGGCCGCGTAGTGGCGAACCTCTTTTAGGTCCTGGGCGGTGATCAAAAGGATGGGCGGCACCGGGGCGCGGCGGTTTAGCCAGACCTCCACCTCTTTGGGGAAGGCACCGACGTTGATGTCGGTGACCTGATCGCTCACCAAAATGAGTTGCGGCGCGTTTTCGACGACGAGACGCATCGCTTCGGCTCTAGTCTTGGCGTAGAGGATGGAAAATCGTGACTTGTCTAGAGTAAGGGCGACGACCTTCTGGACCGTAAGGCTTTCGTCGATGAGAAGAACGCGTTTTCTCATGATGGACCTATTGTAGCATGGCTCGGGTTCGAGCTAACGCAAATTGGGCAGGGGTAGAAAACGGGAAGGGGAAAAAATTTTGGGCGAGAAAAAGCGAAGCGCTTCTTCTCGCCCGAAAACAGAATCAGCTTTAATGCTTTTTCTTGGCGCGCTTTTTGGTCGCCTTCTTTTTCGTAGCTTTTTTCTTCGTAGCTTTTTTAGCTTTTTTCTTCGCTGCCATTTTATTCCCCCAAGTGTTGGTTTCTAGATTGAGACTGTTGATGTCGTACTTAAGTTGCTCAATCTAAAATTAGTGTGACGTAATTTAATTGTTGAATCAAGAGATTAGTGGCGCGTGTCACGTTCGCGAAAGTTTTTGCTTGCCAAAGCCAAAAAAAAGTTTGGACGCGCGCTTTTGCGGATATCGTCGATAAAAATGATTTCGCAAAGGTGCGAATCGTGCGTGGTTGAATCGCGCCGCCGGCAAAAAAATATTTTCATTTTTTTTGATTTTTTTTGAAAAAAAGACCGTTTGGTTACTTCAATCTCGAAAATTCGACCGCGCAGGTCTTGGCGAAGGCATCCCAACCAGCCGCAATCACCGGTTCATCATCTTCACGGAAGCCGTCGGCGATGTTTTTATATAGTTTCAGCTTCTGCTCGTTGGTGTTTTGGTAACCAGTGCCACCGTTGGCCGCGATAAACAGACTGGCGGCCGCCCATTTAGTGACCTTCATCGCGTAATCCGGCGTCACCCGGTCGCTGGTGTCGGTGGCTTGATGGTAGTGGTCGTAACCTACGGTGCGTCCGCGATCATCTTTGCCTTCTTCGAAGAACGCCACCGCGGGAATTCCCAAGCGCGTCGCGCTTAGGTTGTCCGAAAGGTACGGATCCCAGTCCACCGGCTTAATCTTTAGTCCGGACTGGTCGTTGGCGGCCTTCAAAAGGTTCTGGACCTTGGGTTGAAACTTCGCGGAATAACCGACGTGGTTTGAATTGGAGGGGTTAAACCCGATCTGATCCAAGTTTAGGAAGAGAACGTTGTTCTCCTTTTTGGCCACGCTTTTCTCGAAGTAGTCTTTAGAGCCTTGGAAGAACGGCGGCATCTCCTCGCCGTCGAAAAAAACGATACGCACGGTGCGCTTGGGCTTCTCTTTACGGAACGCCTCGGCAATTTGCATGGCGGCGACGAAACCGGAGCCATTGTCGTTGGCCCCCCTCATTCCCTTACCGGTCGAGTCGTAGTGCGCGCCTAAAGTTACGATCTCCGACGGCCGTTCGCTGCCCGGAATCTCGATCCACATATTGTGTCCGTGCGATCGTTCAATCGGATTCACCTTTACGTAAGGTTCCTTGAGCCCTTGAATTGGAAAGTCTTCCCCGTGAATCTCGGAGTAACCCATTTTGCTGAGGCGTTGAGTTAGGAACGCGCGCGTCAGGACTAGGTTGGCGGGTAAGAATCGATCCGTCAGCGTTACCTTGTGACTTCCGATCTTAACCGCGGAGGCGCCAGTGACGGCAGCAAAGTCACGTTCGTAGCCCGCGGTATCCAACCGGCTAAGCACGTCAGTTACGGATTCCGCCCGCGCGGCTCCGGGACACAGTCCCGCCAGCGCGAAAGTCGCGACGCCAAAACAAGAGTATACGGATTTGAATACGTTCCACACCTTCATAGCCCACCTAACGTTGCGCACGTATGGTGCAAGCCGGGGGCCGCCGGGGGCAAAACGCGTGACCACTCAAAGAACACTTTGGAATCAATGAAGAGAGGCCGCCCTTTTTTTGGAGTGGCGGGATATGACAAACGCCTGGACCTGTCTTAATTCTTTCCTAACGTGAAAAATTCAAGCGGTTCGCACGGGTTCTTTGGCTCCTTTTTCGTGCAGACGATGGTGGCCATCGCGGCGGGTTTGACCATTGGCCTAACTTTCGGCCCCAAAGTCGCGTTCTTGGGAATCGTCGCCAAGGCGATCATCGTGGTGATCAAGACCTTCGCCACTCCATTGCTCTTTCTGGCGATCGTCGATTCGGTTTTGCAGGCGCAGTTCAAAGGGAAGGGGCTCGTATGGATGGTGGGGATTAGCGCCATCAACGGGAGCATCGCCATCGCGATTGCCCTCTTCATCTTGAATGTTTTTCAGCCCGGCCGTTTCCTCACCCTAACGGCGCCGACCGGCCACGCCAAAGTGTTGGGAGAAAAGGGAACGGACTGGGGCCAGGCCTTAGTGGGGCAGCTACCCGATAGCCTGGTGGGGCCGTTCGCTAGCCACAACTTGCCCGCGGTGATCATGCTGGCCCTCTTATTTGGCTTTGCGATTCGCGTAATCGAAAAGGAAGGCAGCATCCCCCAGGAAGCCTTCACGCGGTTGCGCCAGTTCATTACGCTAGGGCTGCAGGTCCAGATCAAGATCCTTCACTGGGTAGTAAAGGTGGCCCCCCTCGCCATTTTTGCCGCGGTGGCCAAGGCCGTTTCGGAAAAGGGGCTCGCCCTTCTCCCAGGCTTGGGCGTTTACGTGGTTACTTGTCTGGCCGGCATGTCGATTCAGGTCTTCGTCGTTTACCAGTTCTGGATTGCCGTCATCGCCAAACGGAAGCTTTCGGACTTCTGGAGGGAGGCGCGGGACGCCATCGTTTATTCCTTCGGCGTGAATAGTTCGCTCGCCACCTTACCCCTGACCCTGAACGCATTGGATCGATTGAAAGTATCGCCGTCGTCGGCCCGACTTTCCGCCTGCGTCGGAACCAACCTGAACAACGACGGCATCCTCCTATATGAGGTGGTGGCGGCACTGTTTTTGGCTCAGGCCTACGGGATCCATTTAGGGCTGTGGGAGCAGGTGGCCCTGGCCGGCGTCAGCATCTTTGCCACCGTTGGCGTAGCCGGAGTGCCGGATGCGGGGCTAATTGCGTTGGCATTGGTGCTGACTACGGTGGGGCTTCCGGACGAGGCTTTGCCCATCCTTTTAAGCGTGGACTGGATCGTGGCCCGGTGCCGTTCCATGGTGAACGTTACGGCCGATCTCACGGTGGCCATCGGCATTGACGTAATGGAAGGGTACAGGCCTCCCGCCGCGCTTTAGCGCAGTCGGAAAAGGGGCTAGAATCGTTTGCCTTTTTGGGGATCGCTCGATAATCTTCTGCGCCAAATCGTGCTGATTTACTGGTTGTGCTTTGGACCTCTTCAAGGAGCTTTATCGTGTCTGCCTCGGATAACGTAGTCCTCACTACCGTCGACGACGTGGTGAATTGGGGCCGGGTTAATTCGCTGTGGCCGTTGACCTTCGGTCTTGCCTGCTGCGCGATGGAAATGATGGCGGTGGGCGCTGCCGATTACGATTTAGAGCGCTTTGGTTGCGGCGTTTTTCGTGCGACTCCGCGCCAGGCCGATTTGATGATCGTGGCCGGCACGGTGACTTTGAAGATGGCCACCCGCATTCGCACTTTGTACGAGCAGATGCCCGATCCTAAGTGGGTCATTTCAATGGGAAGCTGTTCGAACAAGGGCGGCCCTTACTGGCAGGAAGGCTACCACGTGCTTAAAGGCGTCGACCGCATCATTCCGGTCGACATTTACGTGCCCGGCTGTCCGCCGCGCCCGGAAACGCTGCTCGAAGCGGTGATGCTCCTGCAGAAAAAGATTCGCGTTCAGCAAAACAACGCCAAGGCGTTTGAGTTCTTCAGAGGAGCCCAGGCGTGACCTTCGAAACGATTTTAGAAAAAGTCACCGCACGCTGTCCCGGTGTCGCCATCGTAAAGGGTGAGACCAAGCCCGATCCGTTCATCGGCGTGCCGAAAGAAAAGATCGTGGACGTGGTGAAGTACCTAGGTGAGCTCGGCTTCGAGTCGCTGCACTGCATTTCCGGCGTGGACTACCCCAAGGCCGCCACGACCGAGGTGGTTTACCACGTGGCTTCGTTCCAGCACCGTACGATGGTGGCCTTGAAGGTCATCCTTCCCCGCGGAGATGGCCAGAGCATTCCAACACTGTGCGGACTCTACCGCGGCGCGAATTGGCTTGAGCGCGAAGTGTTCGACATGAACGGCGTGACCTTTGAAGGGCACCCCGATATGCGCCGCATCCTCTGCCCGGAAGACTGGGTGGGGTTTCCGCTCAAAAAAGATTACGTCGCGCCGGACTACTACAAGGGGATGCCGGTCCCGCTGTTTTTCCCCGACAACGCCGAGCCGTCTGATGCTCCGGCGGGAGGAGGCCACTAATGGCGACGCTTGACACCGAACAGCCGTTGGCGAAACACCAGGCAATTGAAAATCTTCGTACCGATGAACTGCTGCTCAACATGGGTCCGCAGCATCCTAGTACCCACGGCGTATTGCGCGTGCTGGTCACTACCGACGGCGAGATCGTAAAGACCGCCCATCCGGAGATTGGCTACCTGCACCGCTGCTTTGAAAAGCATGCCGAGAGCATCGACTACATGGGGGTGATCCCGTTCGTCGATCGTCTGGACTACCTGGCCTCGATGAATAACGAGCACGGGTTTGCCATCGCGATCGAGAAGATGATTGCCCTCGAGGTTCCGCGCCGCGCCGAGTACATCCGCGTGATCATTGCGGAGCTGCAGCGGATTGGTAGCCACCTGATGGCGTTTGGGACATACGGTCTGGATTTGGGCGCGTTCACCGCGTTCATGTACGGCTTCCGCGATCGTGAAATGATTTTGGATATCTTTGAATCGGTGAGCGGCGCCCGGCTGCTCTACAACTACCTGTGGATCGGTGGCGTGGCGCGCGATATTTCGGTCGAGAACGTCGCCAAGATCAAGGCATTCTGCGCTTACATCAAGCCTAAGATCGAGGAGTACAACACGCTCGTGTCGTATAACAAGATCTTCATCGAACGGACTAAAGACGTCGGGGTGATCGATCTCGACATGTGCAAGAGCTACGGGCTGACGGGCGTTATGCTCCGGGGTGCTGGATATAAGTGGGATCTGCGCAAAGACATACCGTACTCGATCTATAAAGAGGTCGAATTCGACGTGCCGGTTGGTAACGGCGAGCAGGGAACGCTCGGCGACTGCTGGGATCGTCACATCGTGCGTATGCGTGAGATGCAGCAGAGCGTTCGGATCATCGAACAGCTCATCGACGGCATCCCTACGGGGCCCTCTCGCGGTAAGATTGGGAAAGTCGTTAAGGTTCCGGCCGGTGAACACTGGTCGCGTACCGAGGCTCCGCGTGGCGAACTAGGCTTCTACATCGTATCCGATGGCACGGGCACTCCGTACCGGGTGAAATGTAAGAGCCCTTGCTTCATGAACGTGGCTACTTTGAATGACCTAAGCCGGGGCGTGATGGTCTCTGACCTTATCGCCACCCTTGGCAGTTTCGACATCGTGCTGGGAGAGGTGGACCGATGACCTTCGTCGATTATTGCGAAATGATCCAAGACACCGCGGTGAGCACCATGAAGGGCATGGCGGTCACGATCAAGTATTTCTGGAAAGTGAACACCAAAGGGGCAGTCACGATTCAGTATCCGGAAGTTAAGGATAAGCTTCCGATGGGGTCGCGTGGCCTGCTGTTCAACGACGTAGAGGACTGCATCTCGTGCAAGCAGTGCGCGGTGGCTTGCCCCGTCGATTGCATCTACATCGAAGCGGATAAAAAAGGCACGGCGGCCGCTCCGGACTTCACCAAGGGCGGCGTGAAAAAGACGCTGGAGCTTAAGCGGTTTGAGATCGACGTCTCGTTGTGTTGCTACTGCGGCCTTTGCAGTGCGGCCTGTCCGACCGACTGCCTATACCACACGAAAGAGTACGAATATTCCGTGATCGATCGCGACAAGCACATCATGGACTACATGAACTACAAGCGGTGACGAATATTTTCATTCACGTCTTCCTTCGAGATTGACTACGCGGATCTGGGTTTGGTTAATGCGGCAATAGA
>JAYUBV010000144.1:0-7582 GCA_043740655.1 Pseudomonadota bacterium
AATCGTGGCTCGAACGTATCATCCGTATCGATAGCCAAACGCATAAGTCGAACTGGCCGGTGGTGGAGTTCCTGCTACCGCACCTAGAGAGGGCGGGGCTGAACCTAAAGCTTCACCGCGTGATGGAGAACGGGGTGCCCTTCTTCAACGTGGTGGCGCACAACGGGTCGCTTCACGACAAACGGCTACTGGTGCTGCACACCCACCTCGATACCGTCGCCCCCGGATCCAAGTCAGCATGGACGCAGACGGACGAGAACCCCTTTCGCTTAACCGCCAAAGGCGATCGCCGTTACGGGTTGGGATCGGCGGACGTGAAGCTAGATTTTCTCTGCAAGCTTTGGGCGGTGATGCACTCCGAAGTGCGGCCGCCGCTGGCCCTGGTGGGCACCTACGGCGAAGAACGGGGACTCGTCGGCGCCCGCAAACTTTTGGAAACCTCGTGGTTCCGTCCCCGCTTCGCGATGGTGGGCGAGCCGTCGCTTTTGGAAATCATCTACGCGCACAAGGGTCACCTGGTGACGCAGGTCGCTTTGCCGCGGCCTAAAGGCGGGCGTGGAAAACCCTTTTTGCAAAAGGGCAAAGCGGCCCACAGCTCTACTCCGCACTTGGGTAAGAACGCCATCGAAGCGGGCTTGCTGAAGCTGGTGGGCCAAGGGCTCGGGGTGACGAAGCTGGAAGGCGGCGTCGGGCCGAACACTATCCCCGCGGAATTTTCTGCAGAAACCGTGACGGCCAACGCGGCCACCGTAAATCTCGGCGCGTTTTTAATAGGAATTATAACGCTACGGCGCGATCTCGAACGCCGGGCCGACGTGCGGTTCAATCCGTCGCGCGCCACCGTGAGCGTCAATCAAGTGACGACGCGGGAAAAAGATTTTCTCATTACGTTCGACGTGCGGCTGCTGCCGACAACCAACGTCGCCCAGGTGAAGGGCGCCATCGCTAAATTTGTGAAGGCCGGTGGGATGACCATCAAATCGATGGAGCACGATCCTAGTCTCGACGGCGGCAAAGGCGATGAGCTAATCCGCTGCGCGAAAAAGGCGCTTTCCACCGTCGGCATCACGCCGCAGGTAAAGACCAAAGCGTCGTGCACCGAGGCCGCGCTCTATAACGAAAAAGGGGCCCAGGCGTTTGTCTTCGGCCCCGGCCGCAGCATCGGCAACGTGCACAAGCCCAACGAGTACAACCAGATTTCCCAGTTGAAACAGGCCACCCGTTTTTATCACGAGATGGTCCGTTCGTTCGCCGCAGGAGACTTGTAATGGACAGCCCGTACCTCATTCGCAGCTGTAGGGAAGAGGATCTGGAAGAGCTGTATCGGCTGGCCAACCTGGTCTACTTCATCAACCTGCCCGCGGATCGAGAGATCATCGCCGAAAAGATTCGTCTTTCCCTGGCTTCTTTCAGTGGCGAGCTCGAGGACAAGCACGAACGCGAGTACATCTTCGTGATGGAGTCGCTAGAAGATCACTCGATCATTGGCACGTCGATGATCATCGCGCGCCACGGTAGCCCCAAGACTCCGCACATGTACTTTGAGCTTAAAGAGTTGCAGAAGTACAGCGAGACGATCCACTCCGGCTTCATTCACAAAGTGCTTCGCCTACGGTTCGAACACGATGGCCCGACGGAAATCGGCGGACTCGTCTTGAACCCGAACTTCCGTAAGCACAAGGCGAAGCTCGGTCGGCAGCTTTCTTACTCACGTTTCCTCTACATCAAGATGCGGCGCCGCTGGTTTAAAGATCGCATCCTATCCGAGCTGATGCCGCCCTTGTCGGAACAAGGCGAAAGCATTCTTTGGGAAGCGGTGGGACGCCGGTTTACCAACCTGTCGTACCAAGAGGCCGACGCGCTTTCGCGCAAGAATAAGGAGTTTGTCACCTCGCTATTTCCGAAGGGGGATATCTTCACGTGTTTACTCGACGGTGAAGTGCGCGACTCCATCGGCCGCGTGGGCACCGAGACCGAACCCGTGAAGCACATGCTGGAAAAGATCGGTTTTAGCTGGCGGCAGCACATCGATCCGTTCGACGGCGGACCGCATTACATGGCCGACACCGATAAGATCACGCTCGTGAAGGAAAGCCGCAAGGGCAAGCTGGCGCGCGATCCGCTGAAGCGGAAGGTGAAAGAGTTCGGCCTCATCGCGATACCGGCGGGCAATCACTTCGCCGCGATTCAGACTCCGTACGAACAGAACCGCACCTCGATCTCCATACCTAAAGCGGCGATCGAGGCTTTGGAGCTTTCGCCGGGCGCCCCGGTTTATTTGTTACCCATTACTTAACGCCGACGTAATTTGACCCTAATCCGGGGCGTCGGTATCCTCTCCAACATGAAGCCCATCAAAGCGAGTAAAGGGAATTTCATTGGCGGAAAATTTCTCGCGGTGGCGGACCCTTCCGGCATGGTACCCAGCCGGAACCCCGGAAACCTAAACGAAACGCCGGTGGGATTTCCCTACTCCTTCGAACATATCCACATGGCGGTGGATGAGGCGAAACAGGCCTTCCGCGGCTGGCGGGGCAAAACGTTTTCCGAGCGCGCGACCCAACTGAAACGCTACGGCGCCGAGCTGGCTAAACACAAAGAACGGCTCGTCGCCGCAATGGGCAACGAGGTTGGCAAACCCACGTGGGAAGCCGAGCGAGAGATTCAGGACACGCTGGAACTCATCGAGTTTTTCACTGCACTGCCCGAGCCCATCGTACCGAGTGGCCCCGGCCCGCACTCCACCACGGTGAAGTACTTCCCGCGCGGCGTCGCGGTGATGCTGACCCCCGCGGTCGAACCGATCTTTGTCACCCATAGCCACATCGTGCCGAGCCTTCTGTACGGCAACACTCTCGTGCTTAAGGCGTCGCGTAACTGCCCCTGGACGGGCCAGGTGCTGGCCGAGATTTTCGAAGAGGCGGGTTTTCCCGCCGGAGTCATCAGCGTGGTGCAGGGCGACGAAGAGGCCGCCCGCCGCCTGGTCGGCAATCCGCAGGTGGACCTAGTGTTCTTTGCCGGCCATTTCGAAACTGCCCAAAAGATTCGCACGCAGGTCGTCGCCGATTACTGGAAGGTCCTGGTGCTGGAGGCCGGGGGCAAAAACTCGCACGTCGTGTGGGAAGACGCCCCTTACGAAAAGGCCCTGTACGAGTCGCTAACCGCGGCGCTGCTCACGTCGGGACAACGTTACACCTCGGTAAACCGTATCCTCGTGCACGACAAAATTTTTGATCGCTTCGTCGACGATTTCCACTCCCTGGCCAAAAAAGCTAAAATCGACAGCCCGGACAAGGGGCCCATGATGGGGCCGCTCCTAAATGAAGCGATGATGGAAGGTTTCTTGCGCTTTCAGGGCATCGCCCAGCGCGAAGGCTACCAGGAAGTGATGCGCGGCAAGGCGCTGGAGCGCGACATGCCCGGCTACTACGTGTCGCCATCGATCCACGTGGTAACGCAGGCGGACTCGAAAAGCGTTTACCAGAAGAGCGAAATCTTTGGACCCGACATCGCGTTTTACCGCGTGAAGGGGCTTGAGGACACGCTGGAGATTTTGAACCTAAACACCCACGCACTGGTAGGCTCGGTCTACACCCGGTCGCGTGAAGTCTGGGCTCCTATCTTTGAAGAAGGGGTTTCGGGCACGCTGTTCTGGAACCTGCCCTCGACTACGCGCCGTTACCAGCTGCCGGTCGGTGGCCTCAAAAAGAGCGGCAATGCGCGTCCCATGGGAATCCACTCTCTGTACCAATGCACCTACGCCACGGGCTCGTTAGAAAGCCAGGCGGACCTCGATGACACGGTACTTCCCGCGGCAATTCCTCGCCTGTAACAACCGCCCGTTTTAGAGGTAAAATAGGGCTTATGGAAAAATCCCCGGGCAAACGGTTTTTGGTGACAGCGGGTATCTCCCTGGCCGTCGTCGCCCTCTTGGGCAGCGCCGCCTTTTACTTCTTCTTCTGGCGCGGATCGCCCGGTGAGACCAAAGACATTTTGATTCCACGCGGCGCCTCGGCGGGGAACGTAATCACCACGCTGTTCGACAACGGCGTCATCGAAAACAAGACCGCCTTTAAGTACCTGCTGCGCTTTACCGGCGGGGCAAAGAAGCTACGGGCCGGGGAGTTCCGCTTCCAAACCAAAATGCGTCTCATCGACGCCATGTTCACCCTCTACCACGGCGATCCGGTGCTCCATCCGGTGACGATTCCGGAAGGGTACAGTGCTAAGCAAATCGCGGGACTCGTCGCTAAAGCGGGCTTAGGTTCCGAGCAGAAATTTTTGGCCTACGTGTTGGACCCTGAGACGCCAAAAAAATATAAGCTGAACACGCCTACCCTCGAAGGCTTTCTGTTTCCGGAAACCTATGCTTTCTCGCGCATCGACGGTGAGGAACGGATGGCCGATCGCATGGTGAACGAATTTTTCAAACGGTTCGATGCGCCGATGCGCGCGGAGGCCGAGAGGATCGGTTTCACGGTGGAACGGTTAGTTACCCTGGCGAGCATCGTGGAGAAGGAAACCGGTAATGCCGATGAACGCGCCCTCGTGTCGTCCGTATTTCACAACCGCCTTAAAAAGAAGATGCGGTTGGAGAGCGACCCCACGATCATTTACGGCATCGAAAACTTCGACGGCGACATCCGCTATAAAGATATTAAGCGGGCGCATCCGTACAACACGTATACGATTAAAGCCTTGCCCCCGGGCCCCATCGCCAGCCCCGGTTTCGCCACGCTGCAGGCCACCCTGCATCCGGCCGAAACTAAGTTTCTCTTTTTCGTCGGCAACAACACGGGCCGCCACCTGTTCTCCGAGACCTACGAACAACATTTGAAATACGTCGACCAGTACCAACGTAAGCGGAATCCGTTGCCGAAAACGCCAGCGACAACCCAGTCGAAACGTGACCCAAAGAGTGTGCAACGCGTACTGGCCGGAAAAAAAGGAAAGAAATGAGCAAGAAGAATAAGAAGTCGGCCCCCGCGAAGGCCGAACCAGTAGCCGCCAAGTCCGCCCCGACCACGGCGAAGTCCAGCCGCGATACCGTCATCATGACGGAAATCGTACTGCCCTCGCACACCAACGCGTTGGGGACCATTTTCGGCGGCGTAGTCATGAGCTGGATCGACGTGGCCGGGGCCATCGCCGCGCAAAGGTACGCCCGATCTTACGTCGTGACGGTTTCGGTCGACTACCTCCACTTCATCGCTCCGGTCAAAACCGGTTTCACCGTCAGCCTCGAAGCCCACGTGACCTACGTCGGCAACACGTCAATGGAGGTCGAGTGCGTCGCTTTTTCGGAAAACAACATCACCGGCGATCGCCGCAAGGCGACCCACGCGTACCTGACCTACGTGGCGGTCGATGAGTTCAACCGCCCGCGCAAAGTACCGCCGCTGATTCCGGCCAACCTCGAAGAGAAAAAACTTCGGCAAGAGGCCGAACGCCGCCGCGAAGCCCGCCTGGCCTTCCGCGAGAGCATGTAAAAAAACGGTGATGCCTTCCGGCACCGCCGTTGCCCACCGCGTTAACGTGTGATATCCGACCGCGATGCCTTTTCTCGTAAACCTTTTCGGGCTTTTAGCCCTGGTACTGGTCACGGCCACCCCGGCGGCCGACCACGCCTGTCTCCGTTTGTTGGCGCCGTCGGTTAAGTCCAGCCCATTCCCGGTGCGCGTTTATCGGGGGGAACGAAAAGTGCCCCGGTTTGTGGATGCCTTGCCCGATTACAACGCTGAGACCGATTTGATGCTCGCCTTCGAGCCCGGCGGCCACGTCGATCTTTACGTGGGGCCTACATTCGTCCACACCAATTTCAACCCGAATCCGCCGCGAGTCCGCCGATCCGTTTCCCCGGGCATCAACGTCCGCGTGCGGGTCGGCAAAGCTACCGTCGACCGGATACAGGGTTTCCTCGCGGCAAATTCCCAGCTCCAGTGCTGGGGCTTTTCCTGCCACCACAATGCGCTGCTAGTGCTCCACCACAACGGGGTATTTCTACGAAACTTTATTCCGCTGCACGGCGCTTCCACCTACAGCAAGATTTTGAACGAGGGGTTCGTGGACGCGGCGGGAAATCCGTTCCCGCAAGACCTCATCCTGATCAACGTTCCGGGTGAGGATCCGATCGCCGCGACTCACGGAAATCTTCAGGGGCACGACGTGGGGCGTTCAGTACACTTCTTTCTCAACTTCGCGGGCACGAAGGAACAGGCGATTGTGTACCTAACGGACCAAGGGCCCCTGCTTGCTCCCCTCGCCTTAGCCTTGCAAGAGGGAAACTGGAACAACGTTTCTGAGTCCCAACGAAAAATGGTAAATAACTTTTTTCGCTACTTCGAATCCGAGATGCTAAACCTTGCGGAAGCCCACGGCGGTACCCAGGCCTGGCTAATCGCCCAGTCTCGCGGGCAGATTCCGCCGGCCCAGATGAACGAGGCGATAAAGGCGTCCATGTTGGTCGCCATCGCGCGCGTGCGTGCCGAGGCCGAGGCGGGGGAGTAGGAGAGCGACCCCACGCGCGACCTTTAAGGATCCTTAGAACCTGGCGTAGAATCTCACTATGCGAAGTCGGCCCGAAGGGGACCCTCTTTGGAATTCAAAATGGATTGAACGGCAGCTTTATATCCGCTTACCGATTCAAGTCGCAGAAGGAAGATTATTTTGAACGCGTTCTCAGCGCGAAGCTGTTAGTCCGGCAGATGAAAATGAATCTGAGTCCCGCCCAGATGGAAGAGGCGTTCCAGCGATCGCTGAAGCTGAGCCACGACTCCGGACTCAAGGTGAAATATCATCTGACCCGGCAGAGCTACACGACGGTTGCTTACCAAATCCTCGACGGCGTAGCCAGCTACAATTTTTTACAGACGATGTTCACCGTGGTGAACTGGCTGCCGAATTGGCCGGAATGGCACCTATACTGGCGTGGGCTTAGTCCCGTGCGAGTACCGAGCGTCAATGACGAGTTCGCGGATTACGCCAAGGACAAAGCATTTCGGCAGCGCCTGCGCGATCTGCTCCGCAAAACCTCCGAGGAACGCAAGGCCGCCCGTGAAGACCGGCGTACCGCCCAGGCCAAGCAATCCGTCTTCCGCCGTTGCTTTGAAAACCTAGTCAGCCGCTAAAAGAACATTTTACGTCCTTGCCGGACGGTTCACCCGGGCGCGACGAGGCGGCCCCGGTAAGTTTGCACTTTTTCGTCGTTACGAGGAGCGGGAGCGACCGGACATACCCCAGGCGAATCTCGCCGAAGAACGCCAGAATACGGCTCTGCCCAATTCAACGGGATTGCTTCGACCTCTCCGAGGTTTCGCAATGACCGGCTGCGATCACTTCGCGCGGTTGGCGGTGACCAGCTTCTCTAGATGATCCGTGATGTCTTTCAACCCGGAACCGGGGCCGAAGATGGCGTTGACGCCCGCTTGCTTTAAGGCGGGGATATCACCGTCGGGAATGATGCCGCCGCCGACCACCGGAATGTCCGAGGCGTTTTTCTCTTTCAAAAGCTTCAAAATTTCCGGGAAGACCTTTCCGTGCGCCCCCGACAATATGCTGACGCAGATCACATCGACGTCTTCCT
>JAYUBV010000145.1:0-2265 GCA_043740655.1 Pseudomonadota bacterium
TTCGCGCTTCAAGCTCTCGTGGCCGTTCGGGCCGTGCGTCCCGGCGTAATTGTAATAGGCATTGGAAATCCGCCGGCCGAAGACCTTGCCGGCAAACCCCTCGTAGATCCATTTTCTCGGCAGCTCTACTCGCCTGGCATTCTCCTCGATCTCCTGGTCGGTAGGTTTTTCGGGGCGCATCCCTTCCTTTAGTGTCGCGTAATAGATCCCCATCACTTGGAGGCTAGCGATCAGCGTGGCGGGAAAGCAGCCGTAGAAGTGAAGGTTGCCCTTCACCCTTTGTTCTAACCCCAGCTCCTTTGCCCAGATCGTGATTTCGTCCAAGATCTTGCCCGACCCCTGACCGGAATAGACGAAATCGAAAAAGAGGATAGGCCGTTGGCTACCCGCAATCTTTTCGGGGGTGAGCCCGTTACGCACCAGGTGCCGGCGAAGCGCCGCCCGCTCGTCCGAGGAAGTCGGCGTCCACGTATCTGAGTAGGAAAACGGGAGATCGGAAAGTTCGGTGTTAGCGGTAGCGTATCCCTTTAAAAACATGAGCAACCCCGACCCCGAGCGGCCGATCGAAACGAAGCGGGAATAGTTGGGTAAAAGCTCGTGGATCTCGTCGACCAGTTTATAAAACTCTCCGGCACCCGCGGGGGTGACGTAAAAGCTCGCCGTCTTGTAGTGGGATTTGTTTATGAACTCCGGCTGTAGAAGCTGCGGAAGTCGGGCCTGGTAAAGCGCTTTCTCCTTATCCGAAAGGGCACGGTAGGAGGCCTCGGACGCAATCCCGTACGGGCCATTTCCGGCCACGGCCATGGAAACTAAGGTCAGCCATAAGGCGGCGATTTTTCCGAAAGTATCAGTCACGTTTCGCTCCCCCAGAACGTTTGATGCTTCACCTTTACCACATCCAAAATCGGAATGACACGTCGCGTTGTCTATGTTAGCTTCGGCGAACTGTCTCAACACCCTTGATCGAGTTACGGAGAGAACCACTTGAAAATACAAGCGACTTTAGTGCTGAAGGCCGCGCTATTCCTTATTATTGCGGAGCTCATGCTCCCGCCCGTGCCCTACCGCCTCGCTATGGCGGCCCCTACCAAAGCTCCGTTGATGCCCGTGGCTCCGTTGGCCTCCAAGGCCCAACAACCTAAAGCCAAACTCAGCCCCGAGGTCGTGTCGGCCATTGCCGTTCCGATCGCCGAGACGCTGCAAACGATGAACGAGATCCCGTTCACGATGGCGCTTTCAAGTCACGATCCTCTGGTTGATGCCGACCCGTTTTTCCTCCGTTCGCAGAGATGGAGTAAGTCGGGCGAAAATTTTGAAGGACAGGCCGACGCCGTGGCCTTCCGTCGCGATGGCAATCGCCTCGACATCGGCTTCGGCGGACAGGCGAACGTCTGGTCGCTCACCGCCGATCTCCGTCCCGCTTACGTTGACGACACCTGGATTTATCTCGTGGCCGATGACGAAGCGATGTTTGAGAAGAAGACCCCGGGCGAAGCGTCGGGCCAGGGTATCTTCCTGGTGTCGGTCGCCGAGCTGCGCGCCGCCTTGCCGTCCGGCCAGACGTCCCCCGTCTATTTCCTCCCGTTGCCGGGTGGCGAGTGGACCGGAAAGGTGGAGTTCAACGCGGTTCCGCACACGGACACGGTGCTACTAACCGATCACGATGGCGACACGCTGCCGTTCCTTTATAAGGATATTGAGAAGGTCATCTTCGGACAGAAGCTGAACCTGCTGCTCGCGCTGGGCGCGGCGGCCCGCTCGGCCGTCCTCACCAAAACCGGCAACCTTGCGTCGATTTTGCCGCAACCGGGCTCCACCGCCGCCTTCGGCATTCTCTTTACCGGCCTGGACGGTAAGAACCCGGACCTAAACCTTTTCGAGGGAGCTTCTTTATCCTCGTCGATCTTCCGTTCGGTTCCGGGACTTCAGAAATTCTGGAATGGGCTAGCGACTCCGATCGCGCACGCCGATGACAATCCAAACGGTAAGTTAATCAAGAACCTGATCCGCGTTGCGGTCGTGACGGGAATCGCGCTCACCGCGGCGGTCCTGATGAAGTACACGCTGTACCGGGATCACTTCAAAAAGAAACACGCGCAGCAGGAGCCCACTGGACTATGGGGCCACATCGGTCGCCAGTTCCGCGACGTGGGTGACGTCTTCGCCCATAACCTAACGTTTCTGTCGACGGTAGCTACCAACTGGTTTGGAAATTCGGTCGAGTACTTAATCGATCGTCATTTCACGAAGCTCGGCGCCGGTAAG
>JAYUBV010000146.1:0-7563 GCA_043740655.1 Pseudomonadota bacterium
CTCCTTCGTAGTCATAGTTTTTATCCGCGCAGGTAATTGCTTCGATACGATCGGACGACTTTAGCAGATGCGGTAACTTCACAAATGAATGAAGCGCCCTTGGTTTTTCAACTTCGTTCCTATCAAAAAGGACCACCCCATTGAGCCAGACCCGCAAGCTTGGCCCGCCTCCCAACCCCATGACGCTAGCCCCCCGATGCTTAATTAATTCCGAGGGATGAGGTCTTACTAAGGTGCACCTTGAATGGGTGTTTGCGAATTTCGTATCGACTTTACGACGTTGTCCAACATCGACATAGGCAGAGGCAGTGCTCTTAAGCGTCGGGAACGGCGAGGCCACAATAAAGTCAACCCACGGTGTTTCTCGGGGAGGCGAATTTTGAATTTCGGACGAAACGGGGGCAAATTGATAGAGGAAAACCTCATTCGGCAATGGTTCGGGATTCACCGAGAAAAGAGCAATACGTTTCGTCGCCTTCAATTCTTTCGCCGTACCCCCTTTTGGATAGATCATTTTAAAATGAGGGTCTTTTTCCAGCTGCCCGACCACTGAGGGATCAGCACAGAGTACAAAATCGGCGCCAAAGGCCCCTTTGATTAAACCATAGGGATATGGGGAATTTCCGGCCCTAAGAAGATTGCGGAGGGAGTGAAGCGCCGGCGCGGCATGGGCAAGGTTCGAAGGGTCCAGCACGTCGATGGCCCGGAGATCGGGGCGATGGTAATAAATAATTGGGCTCGTGAACCACTCGCAGTTAAAGACTTTAGCGCCGGCCGCCTTCGGGGGAATCGCCTTTACCGCAGCCTCGACCATCGCCAGATCTTGGTAATTTTCAAAACCGTTTCGGTAAACATTAACGGCGTGACGCCCCATCAAAAGAAAACCAAGGACCGCGAAAACTGCCGCGAACCAACCTCGAAACCTAAGGCGCGCAATCAACGCCTGAAAAAGACAGATTGTCGTAGGAATCGCGTACTCGTGGGTTCGGGGGGCAATGGCCGTGCCCGCCCAAAGACAGGCACTGGCTAAAGTCAGAAAAGGGAGCGCCCGCTTGTACAGCGCGTTATCGCTATTAACAATTTTAGCGGGGGGCACGGCCGACGAACGAACCGCAAACCAGCGCCGAGCGTGAAGCAAGGCCGCGACCACGGCAATGATGAGGTAAAAACCAAAGCGCTCCAAAAAGGCACCACCGCTTAAGGGAACGTTTTCCATGGGCCGGTCGGCCTGGGAAATAGCGTCCGTGTTAAGCGCTTGTCCCATCATCCGCACACTCCAGGCTAAACTTCCGGGAAAGTAGGGATTGAGAATCAAACCTAAAATGAGCCCGACCGCCCCGTAGATAAGCGTTTTGCGAGTCGCCGATTCATCCCATCCCCACTGAAACGCGGCCGCCCCCAGAATAAACAGCGGTATCACCACCATGTGGTAGCCCATGGTAAAAAAGGCACAGCTCAGTAGGGCCACCCACGGACGTCCAAACAAAAGGCCAAAGAGGAGCCACGCGTAACTTGCCATACCCCAGACGTGGGGTCTTAATTTAAACACCCGAACCATCAGTAGCGGATCCATGAAGCAAAACAACAGGGACACTAACCCTAAGGGAGGCGGCAAAAACCGAAGCCCGATTAGAAAGAGGGCGATTAAAAAAAACAAAGCCAACGCCGGAGCTAGCATTACGGTGAGGCGTTCTCCCCCTACCGCATAAGTCACTGCGGTCGCGGCGGTGAAAAGAAAGTTTTTATCGACGAACTTTTTACCCCACCCAAGATCCTCGAACTGAGGCAGCGCCCGCACCACTCCGTGGCTTGCGTCTCGCGCCAAAGCCAGCACAAAAAAGGTATCGGGCTCGTTCCAAAGACTGCTCCGCAGTTTGGAATAGACGAAAAAAAACACCACCAACAAAATTATCCAACAGATCCAAAGGGAGGTTTTTTTTTGCATGGAGTAAAAAAAGAATATCACACCGGATGCCGTCGATGACGTTTCACCTTCCCGTCGCACGCTCCAATAAATAATCGCGAACCCCACGCTGACCTCACGATGGTTCGGTCATGCGAATTAAAAGTTGAAGACAGATATCCACCCAACGCTACGGCCGCCAACCAGCGGACAAACGCGCCTATAAAAATTATCCGAAAAAGGAAGGCCGTACCCGAAACACGTCGCCCCGGCTGATACCACCCTGTCTTCACCGTAGACGCGTGGTGCCCCTATACCGACAGAATACACCCCGGGCTTAGGCTCAAAAACGCGGTACGCCCATTGCAAATCTCAGATTACCGGGGGATTTTGAATGGGTACTTCTAGCTCGCTACGCCACAAGGTTTTGATCGCGCCACTTTTTCTAATGGTGTTCTGCGCCTGTGAATTTCCGGGCATGGGTGGCGATGGCAACGGGAATCTCCTTGCGAAGGATCAGCCACAGGCCTGCGCGCTACTCCAAAAGTCCCTCGGGATGCACAACCGTCCGCTGCGTTCGGGCGCCTTATTCGTTCCGGTCGATGATGACAATCTTCCCCGCGAGTTCAAGGACAAGCCCGGGACCGTGCTGGTGAGTGCGGAGTCCGGCCGCCATTTCCAGCTCTTTGGACCCAACGGACTCTTTCGGGAGCAGGCCCACGAAATTCCGCAGACCATGGCCAAATTTGGCTTAGCTCAGATTAAGGCCGAACAGATTCAAGCAACCGTCGGCACTCCCTTCCGCACCACGAAAACGAATGATGGTGTGGACGTCGTGCTGGACGGCGTTCCCAATCAAACGTCAAACGGCCAGCCGGTCGAAGCCCCGCTCACCGTAAGGATCACCGACGTGTGCGGAAAATCGTCCACCGTTAATCTGATTCTAGTTTTGAACGACGGCAGTCTGCCGACACCGCCCGCTGCCCGCAGTGCGCAGATCGCCGCGCAGGGCGGATTTGGAAATTCGACCGGCACGACCGCGACCTCGCCGGCGTTCGTCGTCAGCGGCTCTCAAACCACCGGCGCTTCCGACGGCAGTAGTTTCTCGGGCGGGCACGAGTCGGCCGCCGTGGCCTCGGCCCCTTCATTCGATAACTAACTCTCTAGAAAATAAATTTCTTTCTTCCCACGTTAAGCAAGATGGCGGTCGCAGTCATGAAAGTGAGCAGCGACGAGCCGCCATAGCTAAAGAACGGCAACCCCACGCCCACGATCGGTAAGATGCCGATAACCATGCCCAGATTAATGAACATGTGCCAGAAGACGATGGTGCCGCAGCCGAAGGCGAGCAGCATCTCGAATTTGGATCTTGATTTCGACACAATCCGCAGCGCGGACACGCAGTAGGCCGCGTATAGCGCAAGCAGCACCATCCCGCCCAAGAAGCCGCGTTCCTCCGCGAACACCGAGAAAATAAAATCGGTATGCTGCTCGGGAATAAAGTTCAGCTGTGACTGAGTTCCCTTGAACCAGCCCTTCCCGGCTAGCTGCCCGCTGCCGACCGCGATCTTACATTGAAGCGCGTTGTAACCGCTGCCCTTGGCGTCGCGGCCCGGATCCAAAAAGGTCTTCACGCGATCGCGCTGATAGTCGCGCAGCACGAAGCGGTAAGCGATCGGCACCGCCACCATGGCGGAGATCCCCACCACCAGGAGTGACTTCCAATGGACTTTTAGGAAGAGAATCATCGTGGCCGAAATCAGGAGGATGACACCCGCGGTACCCAAGTCCGGCTGCACCAGCGTCAGCAAAAAGTAGGGGAGAATGAAGAAGAGCCCCGGAATCACCAGACGGCTTAGCGTATAGGGGGCCGCCCCATCGCGATCCTCGCTGAAGTACTTGGCCAGCGTAAACACTATCGCAAGCTTGGCAATCTCCGATGGTTGCAGATGGAAAATCTTTAGATCGATCCAACGCTGGCTGCCGCCGCCCACGCGGCCGATCATCAGCACCAGGATCAGCAGGAACAAGCACGCTACGTAGCTAGGGTACGCCAGCTTCTCCAGTACCTGCGCATCAAAAAAGAGAATCGCGGCGCCGATGATTGCGCCGACGGCGAAGAAGATCAGCTCCTGCCGAACCAGGCCCTGCAGCTGCGGCCCCTTGGTCGCGCTGTAAAGGGTGATGACCCCCATCGTGAATAGTCCCATCACGATGGCGACGAGCCCCAGGTTAAATGATCGCATGAAACCCGACTCGGTCCTTAGTTCCGCCACATCAATCTCCCTGCCCCGGCTTGGCCGGTGCGACTTCGACCGGCGGCGGCGCGAGCGACTCTTCAGTTTCCGCCGGCACGAACTCTTTCTTCTTTTCCACCGCGGCCATGCGCCCGACCTTTAGCCCCTTGCTGTGCATCACGTCCGCGGGCAACACGTCACCGGCGAGCGCGGCCTGTTTGGTCAAATACGTTTCGATCACCTCGCGCACGAGCGGAGCGCCCGCGGTACCGTGGCAGGCGTGTTCGGCAAGCGCCACCACCGCAATTTGCGGATTCTGCCTCGGTGCATAGCCAACGAACCAGCCGTGGTGGCGGTAGTCGTACGGCATGTTCTCGCACTTCATCGACATGATGTCCGTGAAAGCGCGCACCTGCGCGGTGCCTGTCTTGCCGGAGATTTCAGTAATCTTGCTGTGGCCGCTCACGATCGCGGTGCCGCCGGGGGCGTTGGCCACCTGGAAGAGCCCTTCCTTGGTCAGCTCGAAGACTTCTTGGGGTAGATCGATCTTACGCACGAGCTCCGACTGGTAATCCTTCACCGTTTCGCCTTCGCGATTTTCGATCCGCTTCACGACGAACGGACGGTAAAGGAAGCCGTTGTTGGCAATGGCGGCGTAGGCGGCCACGAGCTGCAGAGGTGTGACCTCCACGAAACCTTGGCCGATCGCCACGCTGAGCGTTTCGCCCGGGTGCCAAATATCTTTGTAAGTCTTTTTCTTCCACTCCTGATCGGGAATCAAGCCGCGCGATTCGCTACCGATTTTAAGTCCCGTGCTCTGCCCCAGCCCAAACATGCGCGCGTATTTTGCGATGCGGTCCACGCCCAGAGTATTGCCCAGCTGGTAGTAGTAAACGTCGCACGACTCGCGGATGGAACGGATGAAGTCGACGGCCCCGTGGCGTTTCCAACAGTTGAACTTACGATTTCCAAAGTGGAGCGAGCCGTTGCAGTTCACCTGGGTCTTCGGATTGATGGCCTTTTCCGCCAGTCCCGCGATCGCTAGAAAGAGTTTGAACGTCGAGCCGGGCGGGTAGTGATCCTGAATGGACCGGTTACGCAGTGGACGCGATTTGCTCGTCGATAGATCCGCCCAGACCTTGGGATTGACCTCGCGGCCGGAGATGTCGCCCGGTGAGTAAGACGGAAAATTGACCAGCGCCAAAATCTCTCCGCTGCGCGGATCAAGCGCCACGATGGAGCCTTCAAAATTTTTAGCCTTCATCGCCTGGCCGGCGGCGGCCTGTAGGTCCGCATCGATCGTGAGGTAAAGGTTATTTCCTTGCGTCGGCTCCTTCTGCGAAACGTAACCGAGTAACCGTTCGTTGCCCTCCACCTTGCGGCGACGCCCCATCGCGTCCACTTCCACGTAACCCGTTCCGTTTTGCCCCCTCAGATTGGCATCGAAGGTGCGCTCGATTCCCATCTTCCCGATGTAATCGCCCATCGCGAACTCTTTCTTAACGTCGGTCTTGATGTCATTCGGCGTAACCTCACCGGTGTAGCCCAGCAGCTGCGCCCCGAGATCACCGTAGGGGTAGCGGCGCTGCACGTTGGCCTCGATGTCAACGCCGGGAAATCCTCGCGCGTCCATTTCGATGGCGGCCAACACGTCCTTGCCGACGTCTGATTTTAAGAGCACGGGATAAAACGACGGTGAGCGGCTAACCTTGGCGAGCTTCCTTTGTAGCTCCGGCACCGTCATATTCAGCGCCTTAGCCAGACGAGCATTGGTCTCGTCGGAAAAATCGTAATATTGGGTGAGTAGCACCACGTCGAACGAGGCACGGTTATCAACGATAACTTTGCCATGCCGATCGTAAAAAATACCGCGCGTGGAGTTAAGGCGTTCCTTCTTCAGGCGATTCGCTTCGGAGAACTTTCGGAGCTCTTCCCCGCGCATTACCTGCAGGTAGAACAGCCTGGCCCCTACGGCCGAACAGGCCAAGAACACGAAGACCGTGAAGAGATTCGCCCGCCGACGGTACTCCCTGATTTCATCCTCACGTCCGATCATGCGGCGCCCTCGTACATCTCCATGCTGGCTCGATCGGACTTAAACGTCGCCCGATCGAGCGCTTCGCCCAACGCAAAGATAATTAGACCGTAGATCGGGGCGAAGAAGATCCCGCCCCACGGAAAATTGGCAAACGTGAAAACGGGCCACGCGGCCCCGAAAAGTGCGGCGATCAGGGGCAACAAGAAACGGCCGCCCAGCGACAACGTGAAGAGCACGAGCAGCGTGGAGATCCAGCCACTGGCGTAAATTCCGTAACGCATCAGCCGCGCAAGAAAGAAAAGCGCCAGGTAAAAAAAGGCGAACACGCCGATGGGGGCGCTACTAGAAAGCGAATAGAGGTGGCTGCAAAAAAGCGCCAGGATGAATCCTTCCCAGGTGGAACGGCGTTGGGCAAAGAAGACCATGAACGGCATGAGGAGGTCGGCCGTCAAAACCATACGGGGCAGTACCGAGGCGGACGTCGAGCGCACCATTAGCACGAGTTCGACAAAAACCACGAAGAACACCGGGTTCAGACTATTAAGAAGTCTTTTCTGACTCGGGTGAAGAAAGAACAATAAACACCTCTTCCAATTGGTAGATGTCCACGGCGGTTTTAACCGTGACCATTTGGAGAATTCCGTTGGAACCCAGAGTGACCGACGACACCGTTCCGATGAGCAGCCCTTTGGGAAATACCGACCCGAAACCGGACGAGACGATGACATCGTTGACCGCGATGTCGTCGAGACGATCCAGATACTTCATCTTGCACTGCACTTGTTTCGCCTGCCCCGTCACGATGCCGCGGGCGCGGCTACGGTGAACGATGCCATCCACGTTGCTGGTGGGATCGAGCAGCGTGAGAATATCGGAGTAGCTCTGCGAAACGCGGAGCACGCGGCCCACCAGACCGGCGGGGCTAATGACCCCCATGCCAACCTGCACGCCATCCTTGGCCCCCTTATCGATGCGAATGCCGGTATAATCCGACGACACATCGGTGGCGATTACGTGACCGGGAAGCAGCTTGGCCTGCACACGCGACTGAAACTGTAGCGACTCACGCAGACGGCCGTTTTCGGCTTCGACCTCCTGCAGCGCAACGACCTTAGTACGCAGGAGATCGATCTCTTTCGTCAGTTCGTCATTGCGCTTCTGAGCGTTCACGAGGAAAAAATAGTGATCGAAAACTTTTCGTCCGCCATGGGTCAGATAAAAAAGATTAGTTTGGGCCCCACCGGACATCGAAATGAGAATATTATCGATTGGTCCCGTTTTTCCCTGGCGGTGCCGATGAACGTAGATGGAAAGAATAGTGATCAAAAAGGCGAGCGACGTAACAAACCAGTATTTACGTTGTGTGGGCACTTGTTAGTCGGTTT
>JAYUBV010000147.1:0-2263 GCA_043740655.1 Pseudomonadota bacterium
AGAGCCCGTGCAGGTTGCTGCCGTCACGGAGATCACGTCCGTAATCGGTCAAATCCTGTGCGATCAGGTTTAGCTCCACCGCTCCGTCGCCCACCATCTTCGTAGCTTCAGCCACGAGCGAAGGGATCGTACGGCTTCGCAACGTGCCGCGGATTTTTGGGATGATGCAGAAGGCGCAGTTCTTGATGCAGCCTTCGGAAATCTTTAAGTACGCGCGGTAGAACGGCTGCGTGCTAATGCGCGGAGTATTCTCGTTGTGAATGTACTTAGGGTGTTTGAAGCCCGCTTCTTCTTCTTTTTTACCGCCGATAAACTCGAGCAGCTGGCTGTACTGGCCCGTGCCAACGAACGCGTCGACTTCGGGAAAGGAAACTTTTAAATCCGCCTTGTAGCGTTGGGGCAAGCAGCCGGCCACGATCAAACGTTCGCAGGTGCCGTTCGTTTTGTGGGAAGCGGCCTCAAGGATTGCGTCTATAGACTCCCGCTTAGAGTCGTTGATGAAGCTGCAGGTGTTGATGACGATTACCTTCGCCTCTTCCGGCTCTTTCACCACTTTGAAACCATCGCCGAGCGAGATGCCGAGCATGACTTCGGTATCCACTAGGTTCTTCACGCAACCTAAGCTTTGGAAGAAAATCGTTTTGGGAACGGACGCGGAGGAATTTACTTCGGGTACTGCCACAAACTTTAATCCCTAAAATTAGTAAAATTCACGTCGATGCCCAGGTCGGTCTTGCGCACGAGCGCCATCGCTTCCTGAAGATCGTCACGTTTTTTACCGGTAATGCGAACCTGCTCGTCCTGAAAATTCGACTGCACTTTCATCTTCGAGTCTTTGATCAGCTTATTAATCTCTTTCGCCTTCTCGGCGGGAATGCCCTGCTTCAGCGTAATCTTTTGGCGAACCGTTCCTTCAAACGCCGGCTCCACTTTGCCCATCTCCATGTTCTTGATGGAGATGCCACGCTTGAAGAGTTTGCCCTGAAGCACGTCGATGACGGCCTTCAGCTTGTAATCATCATCGCCCACGATGGAGAGTTCTGCCTTTTTGTCCCATTCAATCTTGGATTTGGAGCCCTTGAAGTCGTACCGCTGCGCGAGCTCTTTCTGAGCTTGGTTCACGGCGTTGTCCACTTCCTGCAGGTCTACTTCCACTACGATATCGAATGAGGGCATAAGAGTTCCTTTAGTTCTCGTGTACGACGTCCGTTGGCAGAATCTTGTACTCGAAAAGCTTCTCGTCCAGGCTCGGATTTACTTCAGTGTGTGTGAACTCGGTGCGGGCCCGGGAGTCTGACGAATCGGTCGTTAAAGACCGCAGAAGATAGCTTTCTTTGTCGATTTCCGCAATAAGACTGTCGGTTGCGGCGGTCTTGGGGAAGAATTTTAGTTCAGCTAACTTAGCGTTCTCACTGATTAATTCTACCTCGTAGAGCTCTTTGAACTTCCCCGTTCCGGACAAAAACGCGAGGGGTCGCGGGTCCATAATTTTCTTCAAATCCGAAAAGACATCCACGATCTGGATCCCCCGGCGTTTATTGGGCTTAATAACCCAGAGTTTCTTGCCGTTCATGATCTGGACGACCCCGTCGGTATCCGACTCCCACCGCATCTTGCCCGGCTTGGAAACGTAGAGGGTACCGACCGATTCCTCACGCGTGCCCATGCGTTTGTAGAAAAGCACCTGCTTGAATTTGGCCTTATACGACTTGGCCTCGTCCCAGCTGGTTTGCAGCCGTTCGACGAGCGGGCCGGCTAGCCCAGCGACCGGCTTGGTGGCCTCGGGCTTAGGCTTGGTAGCCCCCTTGACCTTCGCTTTCTCGGTCGCAAAGCAGGTCAGGGAGAACGACAGGACTAGGACTAAAAAGTGGTGTTGCATCACCCCAAAAAACTAACACGTCCCCCCGGGCAACGTCATATCCGGTTACTGACGGACTTCGTCACCGGGCTTTTTATTTTTCCGGCATCTTTCGCCAGGGCTTTACGATCCGTGATTTGGCCTTTACGCGCTTGGCGTAGGGGTGATCTTTGCGGGGCTGCGAAGGCGCCTTGGTCCGCGGGCGATCGGCAATCTGACCGTTGGCCGCGCGTGGGGGATGCGCCAAGCTTTTTCCGTTCTTTATCGGGGGAATCACCGTCGTCTTCCCCGCGCTCCTGCTGACCAAAGACCCCACGGGTGTACTGGCCCGCTCCGCAAGCCCCAACATGATCTTGCCGTAACGATCCGGAATGGGATGGACCGACTGCACTTCGTGGTAGAGGC
>JAYUBV010000148.1:0-2259 GCA_043740655.1 Pseudomonadota bacterium
TTCAGAAAGTGGCGCACCGCTACCGAAGCCTTCGGCCCCTTCTCCAGTTCGGCGGCCATCGCTTCCAGACCCGGCCGCGACAGCAGCTTGAGTAACAGCTCGATCGCCGGATCGGCCTGGGCCACGTCGTACCCCCGCCCCTTTAAAAAGCCAGTCAGATAGGCCGTCGCGGGGTACGGCGTATTGAGCTGGGTCATGGGGGGTGTGAGCAGTAATAAGCGCATTGGTTTATCGTCCAGCCGAGATAGAACCGGCAAGAAACCGGGGAGTTACCATTTCTGGCGAAAAGAGTCCAATTTCAACGCTCCGCAAAAACACGTTAAATCTCTGAAATCCTTAATGGATGGGGAAAAGATACCGATAAGCGTTCGATGGACTCGGCCCAGGAAAAAACGACGAAACTGGATCTGGCGGAGGCGGGCGCGCATGTCGCGGAGCTGCCGCCCATTTTGGTCCGGCATCCGTCCGATAAACCCCGCGACTCGGCTCCGCACGCGGTGCTGACGCTGACTCCGCGCCAGTTCGCCTCCACCGTCGCGCTTATTGCCGCCACCACGGTGTTTGTTCGCACCGCTTGGTTTAGCGACGACGCCTATATCAGCCTACGCGTGGTGGATAATCTCGTGAATGGATTCGGCCTGCGCTGGAACGTGCTCGAGCGAGTGCAGGCGATGACCAATCCGCTGTGGACTTTGCTGATCGCAATTCCCTACTACTTTACGGGCGAAGGCTATTTCACCACGCTAGCGACGAGCTGGATCTGCCTACTCGGCGCCCTGGGGCTCGGCACCGCATTCGTCGCCTACAACTCTAGTGGCGCGTGGTTTCTCGCCTGCGCGTTGCTCTCGTCGCGCGCCTTCGTGGAATACTCGTCGAGCGGTTTAGAAAATCCGCTGAGCTACCTCTTACTCGCGGTATTCCTTGCGCGGTTTCTCGCGCGCGACCGACGGCCCCAGGATGTCCTCATCCAATCGCTTTGCTTTTCGCTTTTGCTGTTCAACCGGATGGACAACCTCTGGTACGCGTTACCCGCCATGGCATTCACAATGTGGGAAGAGCGTCGTAGTCGCCGCGCGTGGAAGGATTTGGCAGTCGGCTTTTTACCGTTCGTGGCGTGGGAAGTTTTCTCGATTTTCTATTACGGCTTCCCCTTCCCCAACACGTACTACGCCAAACTGTCGACGGGAATTCCACCATCCGAGTACTGGGCGCAGGGAGCTCGCTACGTTATCCACTTTATCGCCACCGATCCTTCTAGCTTCTTCGTGATCGCCGCCGCCCTGGCGCTGGGATCCGCCTCACGATCGCGCCGCAAAGTAATAGTGGCCTCGGGGCTTGGCCTGCACGTGCTCTACGTGATGCGTGTGGGGGGCGATTTTATGAACGGCCGCTTCTTCGCCACTTCGGTGATGGTGGCCGCCTTTTTCCTGAGTGCGTCGTCGATCTGGCGCCGACGGCGGTTAGCGCCGATCACCATCGCCGTGCTGGCGGTCTTGTCGCTTTCGTTAACGACCTCCCCGTTACGCACTACCGACGAATACGGCACCCAACACATCAACGAAGCGGGCATCGCGGACGAACGCGGCTGGTACTACTCGACTTACGGCACGGGGTTAGCCAGCCTGTCGAGACGCCTTCCCGTACCATCCCGCGATCGGCGCGAACGGCACACCGAACGATTAAGCGGAATCGGGATCGCGGGCTACGCCGCCGGACCGACCCTGCACGGAATCGACAAATGGGCGTTGAGCGATCCGCTGCTGGCACGAATGCCGTCGAAGTACGAGCCGGCCTGGCGCATCGGGCACTTCGAACGTGAGGTACCAGCCGGCTACGATATGGCGGCGCTAAGCGGTAAGAATGAGCTATCCGACTACAAGCTCGGCCAGTTTTGGGAAAAGCTGGCCCTCATTACCCGCGGCCCGCTGTTCTCCGCCCAACGGTGGGGGGCGATCGTAGCCATGAACTTAGGCCTCTACGATCCCCTAATCGATTTTCAAAAGTACCGTTACCCCGGCCGCGCCATTCCTGCCGCACTGCTGAAAAACAAGGTAGCCGACGGCTCCTCCGTCACGGACATCCGCGTGGAAGAGATAGCCCCTTCCGGAATCCGCGTGGAGCTGAAGGCCGTCGAAGCGAGTCTCATCGAAATCAGCCTGTCGCGGGATGGTCGGTTCGCGGTCGTGTTTCTCCGCGGCAACAAAGAACTGGGCACGCTCTGGGTAGAACCCAAGGCCGGTAGCGGCATGTACGCAAGCC
>JAYUBV010000149.1:0-2252 GCA_043740655.1 Pseudomonadota bacterium
TTCGCCGTGCTGAACGCGAACGCCAATCTCGCCTTCGTGAAGGTGAAGGGGACCAAGATGATTAATATGGTCGCGGCGATGTCGATGCGCGATTTGAATCTATCGCTCGATACTTTCAAGATGGGCGTCTTCGACGGCACCATCAACGCCTCGATGAACGCTGCGTTGAAGCCCAAGACGCCGACCTACCGCCTGAAGGCCACGGTTGCGGGTTTGGAACTGCAGAAAGCGGTGGAGTCGCAGTTTGCGTTGCTGAAGAACACGATCGTAGGTCGCGCCAACTTCACGATGGAAGGTTCGGGCTCAAGCTTCAATCCTGATGCGGCCAAGAAGAATCTCAATGCCCGGGGCAACATGAAGGTGGAGAACGCGACCTTTACTTCCATCGACGTAGGAAAAATGGCCTCCGAGGCGATCAATAAAGCGATCACCGAGGTCGGCAACAAGGTACCGGGCTTGAAAGGTCAGAAGGTTCCGGAGTTCAAGGGGGACACCCGTTACGAATACGTCAGCTCCGATTTCACGATTGCGGGTGGCAAATTCACGGCGCCCAACTTTGTGGCAAAGGCCCACGCCAATCGTGGCATCGACGTGAACGGCAATACTGAGGTCGGCATGGTCGACTACTCCTTGAACGCCACTTGGGAACTGGTCGATACCTACAACATTACTAAGGTGCGCGACATTTCGGTGGAGTCCAACGGCGTGCGTGTCAGCCCGCTGCTGGCCGATGGGGCTAACCCGGTTCGCCTCCCCATTAAGGTCGGGGGAAGCTGCTTCGCGCCGCAGATAAACTACGGAGCCGTACCGGAAGCACTCAGCAAGGTCGCCGTAAATAATGTGGCTAAGGCACTAGAATCTAAGGTAAAGGCGGAGGCGCAAAAGGCCGTCCAGCATGAGATTCAAAAGGCCGCCCCGCAGGTCAGCAAGGAATTGAACAAGGCACTGAAGGGGCTGTTCGGTAAGTAGTTCTTTGGGAAACCCGTAACTGTATGGGGCTTTCGTCACAAAGCCCCCCCGTTCGTGAAAAAGTCTCCTCATCCCGGCCACGGTCTCGACACTCTCTATTGCGAAACTAGAGGCTAAGGGATTCTTTTCAGGAGAACTGTCATGCGTGGGTTACTCGTCACTTTCCTAATTACGGTAGCGATCCTGCTTCAGGGTTGCGGAAAGGGCGCTAGCCCCACCGTTGGCGGCGGCCCCGGGGGGACCAGCTCGGGTACCGACACTCAGGCTTTATACGAAGGTAACTGCAACCTGAACGGCGTGCCGTTCGGTGCGGGCGACGGCTCGGTGGGTAACCCCTACCTCGTCTGCAACAACGCCCAGCTGCTAAAAGTTTCGGAACCGGACTATTTAGCGGGCAATTTCTTGCTCGTGAAGGATCTTAATCTGACCGGGGCGCCGCTCTTTGCGATCGGCGGTTTCACGGGAACGTTCGACGGAAATAATCACACCCTCTCGAATCTAGGCGGAACCGGACTGTTCCAGAGCTCGGCGGGCACGATTAAGAACCTTACCGTTTTAAACGCTTCGGTTAACACCAGTTTTTTCGGGGCTATTCTTGTCGGTTGGAACCAGGCCGGGGGCATTGTCTCCAACTGCCACGTTACGGGCGCCATGATTACGGGTAGCCAGTCCGGTGGAATTGCGGGTCGCAACGACGGTACGATCACCCGTAGCTCGGCCAACGTTTCGATGCAGGGGCCCGACAACCTCGGCGGGTTAGTCGGTCTGAACAAGGGAACGATCACGCGCAGCTACGCGATGGGCTCGATCGTTGGTAACAACGAAGCGGGTGCGGTCGGCATCGTGGGCGGTTTGGTGGGCGACAACTACTCCGGGACCATTTCGGACAGCTACTCTACCGCTTCGGCGCAGGGGCGTTGGAAGATCGGCGGATTCTTTGGTCAGAACGAAGCTTCCATTGTGAACAGCTACGCGACGGGCGCGATTGGCGGCTCGGGAACGAACCTGGGCGGATTCGGCGGTCTAAATACCGGTACGGTCACGAGCTCCTACTGGAACACCGAGACCAGCGGAATGGCCGCTTCGAGCGGTGGCGCGGGTAAAACGACGGTGGATATGAATTCGTCGGGCACGTACGTCGGCTGGGACTTCAGCGGAGTCTGGTCGATGGCCAGCGGCTTCCCGAAACTTCTGTAACTATCTAAACTGTTCCCAAGCCAATCTAATCAGCAGTAAAAGCACGGCCCCCGTTAATACGGGCCGTACAATTTTGTGACCTAGGC
>JAYUBV010000150.1:0-2246 GCA_043740655.1 Pseudomonadota bacterium
CTTACCGATGAGCACCGCTTCGGCGTTACCCGACGAGGAGATAAAAAACTGCACGCCGGCGCGCAGAATCAGACGGTCATCGACGAGCTCGATCGCACCGAGTAGCGACGCGCGGAACTGCGATTCTGGCAGCGTGTCGCGGAGGGCGAGAAAATCGTAGGGGGTCGACGCGCGAAATTTGCGGAGCTCCCCGAACGGGCCGCCGGCCTGCAGGCCGAGCGCTACGCGACGTTTGTTGGAAAATACGGTGGTCGGGTAGGTCAGCCCCGCGCTCCAGAGGGCCGCCGAGGGGTTCAATGGGCGGTAGGTGCCCCGGGCGTTGTCTCCGTTTTCGGTGCGAAACTTGGGGTGGTCCGTGCGGACGGCCTCCAGGGGGGCCAGGTTGGTGGCCGTCTGCTCAATTTCGAAGCCGAAGCGGGGCTTGGCGCCGGACAGCCGTTCGCCAAAGGTGGAAAAGCTTTCGAGTGACGCCCACCCAATTCGGGGCAGCGCCAATACGAGCAAAATCAATGATTTAAAAGGTTTTCTCACCTGGCCACTCAAGGCGGTTAGTAACACGCCGCGAAAAAGGCCGCCACATCCTATTTTATGCCTGGTTTTTCAACCTTTTACGGGGAGTGCGTCGAACAGCAATTCGAATTCGGCGAGGGATAGGGTTTCGGGACGGCGGTTCGGATCGATGCCGGTAATCTCGTACGCCTTGTCCAGAAACACGGCCCGGAATCCTTCGCGTAGATTACCGCCCAGTTTACGGCGAGGTCGCGTGAAGGCGAGCCGCACCAGCTGGCGAAAGCGCGCGCCCGTGTCGTGGTCGACGGGCTTTGGCGTTAAGATCAGCGCTTCAGAATCGATGCTGGGTTCGGGATAGAAAGCGCCCTTTGGCAAAATGCCTAAGCTCTCCATCGTAAAATGGTATTGGGCCGAAACGGACAACCCCGCGTAGGCGTCGTCGCCGACCTTGGCCTTCAGCCGTTCCGCGAATTCGCGTTGGAAGGTCAGCACCGCCACTTTCAGATCGGTGCCCCACTCGACCAGGTGAAATAAGATCGCCGACGAAACGTGGTACGGCAGATTGGACACCAACGCTAGCGGCACGACTTCGCTCGGCAGCTTTTCAGGGGCGGTCTTTAGGAAATCGCCTTCCACCAGATCCAAAGTCGGATGGATGTCGCGAAGATTCGCGGCTAATTTACGATCGATCTCGTAAACACGCAGCGGAACTTTGCTACCCGTGATCAGTTTTTCGGTGAGCGCGCCCAATCCCGGGCCGATTTCCCAGATGGCCTTCACGTCGGCGGTCAGCGCCGGCTGCGTCAGCTTGTCCGCCCAATGCGGAGAGGTCAGAAAATTTTGGCTGAAGGACTTGAGGGCATTGGCCCCCAAGGCCTCCAGCAGTTTTTTTGGATGGCTCACTTAAGTCGGTAGTTCCTTACGGAAACTCTTTCTTAGCGTCGTCACAAACTTTGGCTTTTTCGCCGGCGAGACGGCGGTATTCGATCCAGCCGACTTCGGTGGCGACGATCGTGCCGTCCTTCTTCACTTTATCGTTCTGCTCCGACTGAACGAAGCCAGCCGGGGTACTTTGGATCGTCTGCGTGCGGTTCAAGTAGTCGTAGTCTTTGCGTTTGGTATCGCGCTGAGGTTTCGGCGCCTTGGCCGAAGAGCAGTGCAATTGTCCGAAACGTACCGCCGAGGTGCAGGTGTAGCGCGGAGCACCCGATGGGCTTTGGACTTTCTGTTCCCAGACTTTACCGTCGGTAGACCAATGCTCTTGGAAGTGCACCATCGTGGCGAACTTGCCCGTCTCGTCACCCTGGTAAACGCCGTAGTGCTGAACCACGTGCGCGCCCTTGTCGTTGTCCTTCACGGTGATCCACTCGTACACGACGGGGACCTGCTTGTTTGGAATCTCGTAGTCGTGCTTACCGTCTTCGACGAAGCGGTAGTTCACGCTGAAGCAGCCGCCCAGGTTTTTCACCAACGGGGGCGCTTTAGTTTCGGCCTCGATGGCGACGAGGCCGGTGGACAACAAGAAAGCAAAAGCGGTGAGAAGACGACTCATTAAGGACTCCTTGGTATTGCTTGGACTCTTTCGGTCTGATTTAGGACGTGGCCGCCACCGTGTCAATGAAAGGTCAGGGTTTGGACCAGGTTTCCCAGTCCTCGCGGGCATGGTCGCAGCCCTTGCCGCCGCCCGCTTCGAAGCCGGCTGCCTGGAAGTGGCCCCCCTCAACGTCACCGCCCAT
>JAYUBV010000151.1:0-7509 GCA_043740655.1 Pseudomonadota bacterium
CCCAAAGCCGACACCACGGCGGTTACGTGGGATGCTACGAACAAACGTATCACCTACACCGGTGGCGGACGCGTGGTCTCTAACGCCCCCGTCGTCAAAACTCACTAAGTTCGAAGCATTCTTTAGTTGTAGTGTTATTCTTGAAGGGCCGTGCGATTCGCACGGCCCTTTTTTTTGCTTACGAAAACATAGGCCTACACCGTGACGCGACGCCATCTCTTTCAAATGTTTCTTATCGTCGGAATCCTGCTTCGCTTTCTCTGCCTGGGTGATCGTCCATTGCACCACGACGAATCGATACACGCCATCTTCGGGTATGACTGGTTCGTCGCTCCGGCGACCAAATTCTACCAATACGACCCCCGGTTCCACGGCCCAGTACTTTACGAAATGCTGCGGTTCACTTTCGCCATGCTCGGCGTCGGGGCCATCCAGGCTCGTTTGGTCGTCGCGGTAGCCGGCTGTCTAGTCTTTCTCTCCCCCCTGTTGTTCCGCCGCTGGCTTGGCAACACCGCGACCCTAGTCGCCGTGGGGCTCCTCGCTACGTCGCCATTGCACGCGTATTACTCGCGCTTTCTGGCCCACGACGAGATTGCCATCTTGTTCGCTACCCTCACTCTATACGGCTTCCTCCGCTACCGCGAAGAGAAGGTCAATCGACGAGCCCTAACGTGGATAGGGGTCAGCGCCGTGTGCGCGGGCATTACCTTTGCTATCAAGGCCACCGCCTTTCTCTACGCCTTCATCTTCATCGGATTTGGGCTGCTTTGGTGGGGTTACGGCCGTTGGGAACGCCGTTCATTCAAAATACCCTCGGTGTGGTTCGGCAAATCGTTGGGAATTTTTTTAGGCTCCTTTTTCGTCGCCTACGCCTTTTTTCAGACATCGTTTTTCCAGAACTGGCCAGGTTTTGCCAACGGACTTTACCGCGAAGTATTCCAGTACTGGTGGGGACAGCACGCGGTCGAGCGGTTATATGCCCCGCTGAACTACCACCTGCGCAGTCTGCTATTGCACGAGCTCCCCATTTTGCTTGGCATCACCGTGGGCTGGGCCATTTGCTTCCGCCGACTCCGCTACTGCCGGATCTCGTTTCTCGTCGTGGTGATCGCAGCCTTCCTGTTGCTGCCGTTAACCCGCGAGGTTTATCCCCGCGAGGGGGTACTGGCGCTGTTCAAAGCCCGCAGCCTCTCCGACTTATTTCCGTACCTTTTCGCCTTTGGGCTCGGTGCTCCGGGAACCATCGCCGCGATCCAAAAGCGGAATTGGCCCTTGGCCTTGGTCACTTACTGGTGTTTTGCCTCAATCGCCATCTACAGCTACGCCGGAGAAAAGGTACCCTGGCTTACGGTGCACATCGTCTACCCTGCGGCGCTATTTTGCGGTTACGTCTTCTCCTACCTCTATAAATGGCTACAGGAGAACCCGTCGTCGAAATGGCGGGCCGCCCGTCCGGCCATCGTGGTTTTTTTCGTTTTGCTCGGCCTGTACCAAATGCGCCTGGCGTACTTCGTAAGCTACGTCACCGCGGGTGAGCCTGTGGACCTACTCAGCCAGGTACACACGCACCGGAACGTGAAAGACGTGATGGAGTGGCTGCACCGCTACTCCATCGAGACGGGGCAGCAACCCAACAAAATTCGCGTCGGACTCTTCGGCAAGATGCCGACGTGGTCGTTCCTCTTCTACCTCGTGTCGGGCCGTTACCAAAACGTGGTGTTCGAGCCCAATGAGATCAACGGTAAAGAATCGTTCCTCATCATGAACGACGATTTCTCCAAGCAGCTGGGAACTACGCTCCGCAAACGCGGCTACGAAGTTACCGAGCTGATCAACGCCGGCACGTGGGTCCCCGAAAAAAACCTCAGCTGGAGCAAGTGGGTCGACTACGCGATTCACCGAGTGGCCAGCGGCAGCTATACGGGAGAGGCGCTCTACGTTTATCACCGTCCTAAATGAAACGCTTTCGCCTCCGATCGCAAAGCCTTAGTCCTGGGAGAGCAAATCGCGAACGCGGGAGGCGATCTGCGAGCCGCTCATGAAACCGCTCTTCACGACGTTACCCGCTTTATCCACGACCACCGCAAACGGGATCGAGCCCGGGCTATTGAACGCCTTGCCGAAATCACGAAACTTACCCGCGACCACGAACGGAATGTTGTGCTTAGCCTTCCACTCGCCCAAAAATTGCGCGTTAGGCTTAGCGCCGCGGCTCCAACCTTCACCGGAAAGGCTAGCAAAAATCACCGGCTCACCTTCGAACTCCGAATACAAGCGCGACAGCTCGCTCATCTCACCGTTGCACGGCCCACACCAGCCCGCGTTATAAACGAACACCTGCACGTTGCCGACCCCGTCGGTCGTGCAAAACTGAGTGCCTTCCAAAGTGTCGTAACAGACCTTAGGAATCGCCCGATCGGTTCCGAGCGCTTCCAGCTTTGCGGCGCCGACCAAACCAGAATACAAAAATAGTCCTAGAAACAAGCCATTCACGATTTTCATTGGGGGTCTCCGAATTTTAGGGGAAATCGATACTTCCTACTCAGAATAGGAAACCCAAAAAAAGGAAGGCGTGAATGTGCTTCTTCGTCGTAACGACTGTTACCGACGTTCTTAGCCCGAATTTAAGGATTAAGGCCGAAGGCCTCAATGCCCTCCGCCACCCGAGTCACCGCCCATGTCGGGGCCTAGGACGCGGAGGATCTCTTTTATGGTGGTCATGCCGGCGATCGCGCGCTCGAGGGCGCTGTCCCGTAAGGATTGGAGGCCGCGCTTCCTAGCCTCGACGAACATGTAGCTCGCGTTGGAGCCTTTCTGTACGATCGGCTTGAGCTCATCGTCGATCATGAGAAGCTCTTGGATGGGTACGCGGCCGCGATGTCCATCGTTGTGGCAGTTGGAACAGCCCTTACCGCGGGTCAGCTGCTCGGGGAACGGCTCTCGGAAGCCGACGTACTTCATCTCGTCGACCGTAGGCTTATAAAGCTCTTTGCATTGCTCGCACACGCGGCGGATCAGACGCTGGGCGATCACGCCCACGAGTGCGCCGGCTACCGTGAACGGTTCCACGCCTAGGTCGGTGAAACGCTGAATCGTCTGGCACGACGTATTGCTATGTACGGTGGATAGCACTAAGTGACCGGTCAAAGCGGCCTGCATGCCGATACTGGCAGTTTCCAAGTCTCGCATCTCACCGACGAGAATGACGTTCGGATCGAGACGCAACATCGCGCGCAAGGCGGAGGCGAAGGTGAACCCTTTCTTGGTGTTCACCTGGGCCTGGGAGATGCCCCCCATGCGGTACTCGATCGGATCTTCTATGGTCAGGATGTTCACGTTCGGATTATTCAGATGCGCCAAAATCGAATACAGCGTGGTTGATTTGCCAGAACCGGTAGGTCCCGCCACGACGATGAGACCGAACGGGTTCTCGATCATCGTCAAAAGTTTTTTCTTCTGGCTGGCATTCAACATCAAGTTGTCGATGCTGACGGTGCTCTTGCCGCTATCGAGTACGCGTACCACGATCTTTTCGCCCTGCTCGGTCGGATAGGTAGCGACGCGAAAGTCGACCATGCGGTTACCGATCTGCTGTCGGAAGGTTCCGTCCTGCGGCATGCGGCTTTCGGCGATATCCAGTTTTGCCATGATTTTCACCGCGGCGGCGAAGGGGGCGGTAAACACTTTGTCGAACTTCTTCACTTCGCGGAGCATACCGTCCTGACGGAAGCGCACGCGGTAGTACGACTGCAATGGCTCAAAGTGCATGTCCGATGCGCCGCTAGTTACGGCCTGATTAACCAGGAACTCGATCACCTTAGCTACGGGACCGTGAGGATCTTCGGCCGCGCGCTTAACGTCGCCGTCACTCGTCGCGGTCAGCTCTTGCGCGCGGTTCTCAAGCATCTCGTCCATGTTCGCTTCGGTCTTCGAGTACTCGAGCAAACGTTTGTTGATTTCCGACGGAAACGCCAGGACGAAATGAATGAAATGGTTCGAGTGCTTCTGAATTTCGGGCAAGGCCTGCTGTGCCTGAAAAATCGAGGCCGTCGCTACGGTGAGAATATTACCCACCAACGTCACGGGCACCATCTGGTGACGGCCGCGAAGATCTTCGGGGATTAGCTCCACGACGTCTTTTTTAAGCGGGTGGTTTTTCAATTGCAAAAGGTTGGTACCGAATAGTTCAACCTGCACTTCGATCATCTGCTTCTCAGAGATCACCCCCATCTGCTGAAGGTTCGTCAAAAGCCCAGTGCGGTTCTTCGCATTGAGTTTCTGCGCTTGGGAGATCTGTTCAGGCGTGATCTTATAACGTACCTGAAGCTGCTCCTCAAAAAATCCCTCTTTGAGCTGAATCATCTTCTTTTAAACCTTGTTTTTCCTTAAGCGGCGGCCGCCGGAGGCGCGCCGCCTTCGGATCCGTCCCCAGTTGGTGCACCATCCACCGGTACTTCCGCGGTGGCTTCGGTAACCTCCGCCTCCATTTGGGCCGCTAATTGCGCCGCCATTTCTGGAGTCAATTCGATAGGCATCTCTTGTTCAGCGCCGGCATCGCTCGATACTTCCTCAGCGGGTACCCCCGCTACTTCCATCGCGGCCATTTCGGCGGCCGGATCGATCTCAGCCGCTACCGCCTCGGACGGAACATCCGGCGTCCCCTCCACGCCTTCCAACGTTGCCGGACGCGGCGCTACCGGAATCGAGTTTCCTTCATGGAGGGACAAGAACAAATTCACAACGGCGCCACCTTCAAGGTTGAATGGGATTTTGATTGCGCCGGGATTACCGTCTTCGCTCAACAAAACGCTGGTATCCACGAGCGTAGGCAAAACGCGAATGTCGAGTTGCGTTCCCTTTTCGGAGAAACCATTCGCCACTCCCTGCAAGAAATCGTGGAACAGTCCTTCCAACGCCTGTTGGGTCTGTTCGTTGAAACCATCGACTTTTTTACCGGAAAGTATTTCGGCGATGGCAAAGCCGGTACCCCACTCCATGGTCCACGTAAGGCGTCCTTCGACCCCTCCGGTAAACAGCGCACAAAGGATGACGGAGCCGTAAGCACCCGAAGTTTTTATCACTTCGGGAGTTCCGATTTCCAGCTCTTTTCCGGGCGCGGTGCGGGTTTCCAACGTCGTCAGCCCTGCACTGATGATTTGGTTCACCTGCTCTAAATTAAGCATAAAAACATCTCCATGAGGGACCCCAGACTCTTTTCGGTCTGCAGCGGCAAAAAATTAAACGGTCTTCGTGGGGTTCGTGTTGCGACGGGTCTAAAAAGGGGACTCAAGCGGGAAATTCAACCGGCCGATAAGTCACTTGGAGAGTTCCGTATGCCTTTTTTCCACTACCAAGCAATCGATCGCACTGGAAAAGAGATTTCCGATCACGTGGAAGCTGAAAATGAAACGGCGGTCATGGGTATCCTTCAGCAACGTGGCCTAACCATTTTGGAAGTAAAAACCGTCGCGGACAAACGCGCGGAAACCAAGAAGGAAATGAGCCTATTTGGCCCCGCCAAGGTGCCAATGGCGCTCATTCTGACATTCTACGAACAGCTAAGCTTCCTCATTAAAGCGGGTATCCCGATCTTTCTGGCCATTAAGATGCTGAGCGATCAGCTGAAGCATCCCCGTTTGGAAGAGATTTTAAAAGCCGTACTGTTCGAGCTGTCCGAGGGTTTCCCGCTCTCCCTGGCACTGCAAAAGTTTCCCGATAGCTTCCCGCCGCTTCACACCAACCTGATCGGCGTAGGCGAAAAGTCGGGTAACCTCGATGGCGCTCTGAATCAACTCGTTGAGCTAACCAAGGAACAACAGGAAATTCGCAGCAAGGTGATCAAGGCTGCCGCCTATCCCGTCTTCCTCTTGGGCATGTGCATGACCTTAGCGTTTGGCCTCATCATGTTCATGTTTCCTAAGTTCGAAGAGATCTTCAAAGGCTTCGGCGTCAAGCTTCCGGGCATGACCCAGTTCTTCATCGACATTTCCCACTTATTGAACGGCAACACCGTCATGGTATTCGGCACGCTCGGCGCCACAATCGGCGCCATCGTTTACTTCTTCAAGAGTGACGCGACGTCGCAGGCCCGCGACGCCATTTTCTTGAACACGCCGCTCATTAAAGAAGTTTACACCGCGATGTTCGTGGCCCTTTTTTCCAAAACACTCTCGTCGATGCTCAAGTCCGGCATTCCCCTCCTCGAAGGTTTGCGCATTTGTCAGGAGACGCTGAAGGGTGAGTCCAAGCGGAAGTTTTTTGAAAAATTGATCACGGGCGTCAAAGAAGGTGAGCCGACTTCTAAAGCGATGGAAGGCAGCAAGCTGATGCCAGACATGGCACTCCAACTTTTTATCGTCGGTGAGAAAACCGGGCAGATAGACGGCATGCTCGAAAACACGTTCCTTTACTACAAAAAACAATACAACGAGCTCCTAGGCAAAGTGACGGCCATATTGCAACCGATTCTGCTTTTCGTCTCCGCCGGATTGATTTGCGCGATTGCCGTCGCCTTGTTCGTACCGCTCTTCAAACTGAGCGGTTCGTCTAAGAACGGTGAAGAATAACGAGAATTAAAAGCTGAGATTTAGAAGAACATGGATCCAAAGAAGCTTACAAAAAACATATTCCTTGCCGTAGCGATATTCGGCGTTGGACTTTACCGCCTCGGCGCGCCTTTTTTGGAAGAAACGGAAACCATGCGCGTAGAGAGCGAAAAACTTGCCAAAGAAATTCAGCAGGTTCGCTTGGATGCGGCCCAGTACGATAAGAACTGGGAAAAGAAAATTGAAGATGCAGACCGCAAGGTAAAAGCGCGTCTGCCCGATCAGATTAATTCTTCCGAAGTGTTGGATTACTTTGTAACTCAGTTCGACAAGCAGCATCCGGGGACCATTGCGTTTCAATCTGCGACTCAGTCGGCGATTAGCACCGTAAGTTTTGGCCAGTCCGGCGCGACAAACACCCAACCGCGGGCGGCACGTTATCGGTTCGAAGCGAACATGCACCAAACGATGCTGATCCCGTACGTAGAACACGTCGAGAAGTACAACGGTTTATACCGAGTAAATGATTTCACCTTTGAGATTCCACAGGGGACCGGCCAGGCCGACACCCTGAAGGCTGCGCTTTTTTTCGAGTTCTATCTGGCTCCCTTGGACTGGGTCCCCCCCGAAAAGCTAGCCGAACTGAAGAAGGAACAGAAAGGCAAAGACGGAGAACCCCTTTCGGCCAGCGAAGCCGACGGAAATCTTTTCCGTCAGGTCTTCGTCTCCCCCGCCCAGGCCCCCTCCGCGCAAACGTCGCGGGCTCCCGCTTTAGCTCCACTACTCCGCGGCAGTGTTCGTCTTCCAAAAATCCCTAAAATCGAAAAGATCGTGGGAACGAGCATCGTGTCGGACGAAAATATTTTTGAAGAAGGCGATCAGATTGGTTCCTGGAGAATTATACGCGTCGATGGCCGCACGAAGAGCGTGACTCTTAAAAGCGGATCGACGGTTAAAACGGTGG
>JAYUBV010000152.1:0-7509 GCA_043740655.1 Pseudomonadota bacterium
CGCTCTATCGAAGCTCTTCGACCAAAAGCGAAAAACGGAAATGGAAGCGCGCGCTCAAGCCGAAGCGGAATCCGAAGAGAGTAGTGATGAGACCCCGGAGAATAAAGTCACTCCGAAAAAGGTTGCGGCGGCCAAAGTTCCGGATGCACGGAAACGTTTGGCGCGATCGCTCGAAAATACGCGTCGCCTGGCCTACACCCACTAAACCTCTTTATTAAGCCTTTCCAACGCGAGACTAATGGCAGCGTGCGAAAGCTCGGTTAGCTCGTCGATTGTTTTGCCTTCCACCGGAATCGGCGCGAGCGCTTCGGCAATCACCTTGCCCGCATTCCAGCGCCAGTAATTGAGTGCGTTGTGGAAAGAGGTAATTGCAATCGGCTGTAGCTTGAGCCCGGTATTTACCGCCAAGTGAAAGGCTCCGCGCTTAAAGGGCAACAGCCCCTGCTTGAGCGACCTGGTTCCCTCGGGTGCGATCAGCACGGACAAACCCTTTTCCTTCACGATCTCTTCAGCCTTCTTCATGGTGGCCATCGCGCTACTACGATTGCGGCGATTGATAAAGAGGTTGCCACCCAGCCAGAAGATCCAGCCGAAGAGTGGAATCCAACGGAGGCTCGACTTGCCTACGGACACCGTATTTTGTGGAATCAACCCACCGACGAAAAAGACGTCGATAAGCGATTGATGGTTGATTACGAACACGCACGGTCGCGAGCTATCTAGCTGGTCGCTACCGCGGATTTCGTATTTCACCCCCATCAGCCAAACACCGACCACCGATAGGCAACGACAATATAGCCAGGAGTTATTCGGGTTGAACGGCCGTAGAAAAGCGACGGGGAGGAATAAGAGACTGAACCCGAAGAACCAAGCCACGACCAACACGAGACGCACTAAGTACATGCTGAACATTATAGGTCGCCGCACCGCTGTCGAAAAGGCTGCTAATCACGGTAGAATGGACGGCAATGAGGTCGTTAGTAATCAGTCTGATCTTCGCCCTACCCGTCCAGGCCAAGAATTTGATCGTCAAAGGGGCGACCATTGACCTGCAGATTCGGCCCGATAAGCGCGTAGTGACCGATGCCCAAATTGAAACGGCCGTCCTAAAGGCGGCGGACACGCTCATTGGCTACTACGGTAAATTTCCGGTTAAGACCCTCACCGTAGACGTTTTTCCTAACCCCCGAGGCGGCTTTTTCGGACAGTCATTCGGAGGCAGGCGGGTCACCTTCTACGTTGGTAGCGCGGTGGTATCCGAAGAGCTGCGCCAGGATTGGATCTTGGTCCACGAAATGTTTCATTTGGGCTTTCCCGACATCGTCGATCGGAAGCTGAATTGGATTGGGGAAGGCGCTTCCACGTATTTAGAAGGTATCGCACGCACTCGGATCGGCATCCTTGCGCCCGAAAAGTTGTGGGAAGACTTTCTGGACGGTTTCGCCGATGCGTTGCCCTTGGCTGGCGACGGCGGCCTGAACACCGAGCGGCGATACCGCCGGGAGTACTGGGGTGGCGCCCTGTTCTGGTTCCTCATTGATCTGGAGATTCGGGAGAAGTCCAAAGGAAAGCGGTCGCTCGATAAGGTGATGGCGCGGATTCTGGACGAAGGCGGCACCGGCGGCATGGAATGGACGTTGGACGAGATCATCGACTCCATCGACAAGGCGGCGGGATTCCCGCTCGGCCGCCGCTACTACGAACGGTTCGGCCCCCGTGCGGCCACCGAGGACCTCCCGGCGCTCTGGAAGAGGCTCGGAGTTGCGACCCAACGAGTTAAAGGAGTCGAGAAGGTCACCTTTGATTCGAAAGCCCCGCTGGCGGATACCCTTAAGGCCCTCATGACCCATTGACGGCGCGAGTTAGTAAATCTCGTCGCTGCCCACGCAGGTGGTTCCCTTTTTCGGCACCCGTGAAAACCCCGTAGCCTGATTTTTCTTTGGTCACCCCCGTATTCTAGCCGTGAATACGGCTGCATTCGGCGGGCATGCCCCTTGCTCGACTGTTGGGCACGATGCGTAACTCTTCTTTAGTTTCTCCGGTAACGGAACTGACGCAGAAAACAACCGGCACTACGCCGAGTGAAGCCACGTCTTTATCCCTATTCCGAATGGCTCTCGAAGCCGCCGTCGCGGGACGCTACGCCGACTGGCTCCGTCTCATCTCCAGGTTCAAAGCCGCTGCGCTCAAGAAAGAGTCCTCGCTCAGCCTCTTCGACAAGCGGTTGATTCGCTGGGTCGAGACAAAAGGGCGAACGCTGGGCTGTGAGGAAAGGGATCGCCGCTTTACGATGCGTTCGTTTCACGACGGCACCAAGTCCGCGGAAGAGATGAATCGCGACGAATTGCTGTTCCACTTTCTCGATACCCTAGATGACTGGTCCGCCAAACTCGGCCATCTGATGGACTACGACGAAGTGGCCTCGACCGGCATGCGCCGCGATGCGCTTAGTAAACTGCAAGAGTTGGAATGGGCGGATGCGAAAACAATTTTGAGGGTTCTCGACCTAACGAAAGCGGATCTGCGCCGCCTAGAAGAGACAGAACTATCGCTAACCCCTCGTCACCGTCTTCCCAGCTACTACCGTTAACGTGCAGAAGTTCCTGGCACCAATTCTCGGAACCAGGAACCCTCAGAGAAATTACATGCTGGCTACGCGGGGCGAGTTCTTTTCCTCTTTATTCCACTTAGGGGGGGTTGCTTCTCCCTGTGAACCGATATCGTGAGCTCCCGATCGTTCCAAAAGTTCTTTAGCCTTCTTCACTTCGTCGGCGTCTTTGCAATGGACCGACAAGAGAATGCCGCCTTCTTTGACGTAGCCTTCGTACCGTTTTGCCTCGTACTCTGGGATTCCCAATCCAATGAGAGCACCGCTAATTCCGCCCACCACACTTCCTACGCCGGCACCCGCTAATGCCGCCATGATAGGACCGGCCGCGATAAATGGCCCGACCCCGGGAATGGCTAGTGAACCAATGCCTACGAGCCAGCCCAGCGCGCCTCCCAAAACCGCTCCGGTTCCCGCGCCCGCCGTGGCCCCTTCGGGAGCCTTGGTATCTTTTTCGTGCGCAAAAGAACGCGTTCCCTTATCGTCCGAAAAAAGAACCGACACATCGTCGTGACTGAAATTCTCACGCTTTAAAAGATCTACGGCTGCTTCAACTTGCATACGATCTTTATAGATTCCAAAGACGGCAGTATTGTTATTAGACATTTTATTCTCCTTTTAAACGGGCAGAATTATTCTGCACTCGCAATTTGCATCTCATTTTTTACTTTTTCAGTGCCACAGGCCTTTTCAGCAATGCCGGCTATAGTGGTCATTTCTTGCTGGCTGCGAACCGGACCCTTTAGCGTGACAAAACCATTACTGGCGATAATTTTCACGTTGTGGGCGTACGTCGACAATTCACGATGACCCATAATATTTTTTCGAATGAGCCTCGTTATTTCCACGTCGGATTTTCCCGAACCTTGCTGGTCAGCGGTGAGTTCGGTAGATTTTCTATCTCGTTCGTTAATTCCGCTATTATCCGCCGAGGTGTTTTTATTTGGCGGCGAGTTTTGCGCGAAGGAAAGTCCACCGCACATCAGCAGGAACGCTATCCCGTACTCTGATTTGTTATTTATTTTCATTTTTGTCCCTCTTCAATTGTTGGCTAAACGGATTTGCACTTCCCATGCCGAGCTGAAAGCGTGCATCGTTCGTGTGAATTTTTTAAACTGATCGGGTAAACCCAGAGCAAAACGGATACAGATCAACACCTGGCGTGTACCAATTTGCCTCAGTCGGTTAGAGGCTTTTCAGGCAGTCGGCGATGCGCAGCCCCTGCGCGTGGCACGCGCGCACTAGCGTGACGTGTGCGGCCTGCCAGCCGCGGATGGCGAGAATTTCCGCACGGTAAAATCGTTCCTGATCCACACTGACTTCGTTGGCCCCCGCGAGCCCCTGGCGGAAACGGCGTTGATTGTCTTCGTAAAGACGGCGGGAAATTTCCAATGTTGCGTCGCGCGATTTTGCTGTGGTCACGGAAATGTTAAGGGCGCCCTTGGCCCCTTCCCAATCCGCACGGGCGAACCGCCGAACTTTTTCCAATTCCAATTCGGCCGCAGTCGCCCGGTGCACGAGGGCGCGGTAGTTTCCGTAGTTAACCAATCGATCGAATAACGGAATCGTCAGCGCCAACTGACCGCCCCATTCGGGGCCACTCGAGTTAAGCACCGGGCCACGGTTCTCGTACCGTCCGTAAGACATACTCAAATCGAGGGAGGGCAAGGCGTTGCCCAGAGCTTGCGACTCGCGGTGGCCCACTGCTTTGCTCCGTTTGCCGGCGGCGATCCAGTCGGGACGCACCGACAGGTCCGGCGACGTTCCCGCCATCAACTCGTCGGCCTTCTGCAAACGATCGCGCCACGGCCACGCCGAAGCCACGGTGCCTTCGCCGAGCAGTGCGGTTAGCTGCGCCCGCGCGTTTACCAGCGCGGACTCGGTATCGCGCATCTGCGCTTTGGCGTTATTAAAATCGATCTCAACCTTGTCCGCTTCCTGCGAGGCGAGCCGCCCCTGGCGAAAACGCTCCCGTGCGATCTTGTGGTAGGCCTCCCACATCAATACGATCTTCTCCTGCACTTTCAGCTCTAGGTCCGACTGAATCGCCGTGGTGATGGCCTTTACGCCGTCGTCCTCCACGCGGAGAATGCTGACGCCAATGACCGACTCCTGCGCGCCTTCTTCAGCGTTGGCCGCCCGCATCGCCGCCACGTCGGCCCCGAAGTGGAGCAAATTCATGTCGGCGGTAATACCGTAGCCGCGTCGGATACTGGTCTGACCTTGGGCGTTGTCTCTCCGCTCCTTCGCGAATAGCGAAACGCTGGGCAACAGGCTTAAGTGCGACGATAGATTCTTGCTTTCGATCGAACTTAAGTTCGCGCGTTCCACCCCGACGTCGGGATGGCGCTCTACTATCTTCTGAATCGCTTCCTCGAAGGAAATGGGCTCCGTAACCGCCCCTGCCGAACCGGCCAGCGAGAGCGCTAGAAAAATAACGAAGGGGGCCTCCGCCCGTTGCCACGGCAACTTCATCCGCAGCTTCACGCCGAGTTTACCCCAAAGGCTAACGCCCTCACGTTCCTGCCGCCATTCGAGGTAGCTCACTTGCAACGCGGGAACGAGGAACAACGTGAGCACCATCGACACCCATAGGCCGCCCGATACGGCGATGCCCAAGGGCTGCAGAATGCGGCCGCCTTCGCCTAAGCCCAGCGCCACCGGCAACATGCCTAGCCCCGTGGTGAGCGACGTGATCAAAATGGGGCGCAACCGTTTGCGCGCGGCTTCAACCGCCGCCAAACGCGGGGCCATGCCCGACTCGACCAGACGCTTCATGAAATCGACGAGCAGGATGCTGTTGGCGACGGAGATACCGTTCAACAGAATCACGCCGAGAATCGAATTAAGCGACAGCTTGGACTGGAACACGAACAACGCGACGAGCACCCCGATGAAGCCCGAGGGGATAGAGACCAACACGAGTAACGGCTCGATGAAACTGCCAAACTGGAACAGCATGGTCAGAAAGATAAGCCCTATCGATAACGCCACCGCGATGCTGAGCTGGTAGATGGCGTCGTTAAGATCCTTAGAGCCGTCTTCGAACGACACCATTGGCGCGAGCGATCCGGGAGCCGGCTTGGGCCGCTTGGCTTCCCATTCGGCGACTACCTGCTTGGCGCGGTTTAAGGCGCCGGCCGTGTCCTTCTTATCGTCACCGCTCGGCAAATTGCCTTCCACTTTGAAAAGCTCGCGGTGATCCTCACGGTAAATAAAGGGGGTTGCCTCGGCCCGGTGCACCGTCGCTAGCGCTTTCAACGGAATGATTTTGCCGCTGGCCCCCACCGGCAGCGCCGCGATCTCTTCTAGCGAAGTCACGTCGTTGATGGGGAACTGCACAATGATGTCGGTCTGCTTATCCTTAATCGGCAAGTAACCGGTGCGGCGCCCCTGGGTCGCCACGCGCACTAGATCGGCCAGATCGCTCGGGAAGAAACGGTTCTTCGCTTCGCCCAGGGCCGCCCACTGTTCAATATGGGGGGAAAGGGTAACCGCAAAGGCCATGTCCGCGGAAGGTTCTGCCTTCAAGCGTGGATAAACGTGCTTCTCATTCAGCAGATCCAAAACCTCTTTGGTCGTGCCCGCCCGATCGCGCAAGGAGCCGCCGCGAATGGCAATCCGCATGTCGGGTGGATGGGGAATGGGCAGTTCGCTCGGATTCCAAGGCCCTACCCAAAAGCGGAACAAAGGCGTGTTCGAGAACCGTTTCTCCATCGCCTTCCACGTCTCGCGCATCTGCGATTTGTCCTTTAGGCGCGCCATCACCATGGCCGAGTTGGGATTCCAGGCCTGGCTAAAGGTGTAACGAATCTTGTGGCCAAAATCGGCCAGCAGCTGACGCTCAACCTCCTGCGCCTGCACGTCCATCTGCCGCACCAGGCTGTTGCCATCGGTATTCATGCTGAGCACCATCCAATCGGTGTCGGGGGTGCCGACGATCTCTTTGGGCAACCGCGGAATGACGAGCACCACGAGCAGCGCCAGGACCACGCCGACTCCCGCGTAGGCAGCGAGCTTCACTTTGGGCGCCTGGATAAACTTACTTAGTAACGTGGCGTACGTCGATTCCAGCCAGCCGAGCTGCCGTTCAATGGGCGAGTGGGCGTGGCCAGCGTCCTTACCCGACCGCATCAGGTGCAACCGCACCGTCGGGACGAGGAGCAGCGCCACGAAAGCCGAGAAGCCATGCGAGAAAACTACCGCCAGGGCGAGGTCACCCAGAATGGCGTAGCTCAGGTCCGAAGTGAAGGTCAGCGGCAAGAACACCACGAGCGACGCAATCGTCGAAGCGATGACCGAGAACTGCACCTCTTTCACCGCTTTGACGACGAGATTTAGGCGCGACGCCGCGTCGTGGGGACTATCTCCATTTTTGGGATTCATCTCGAAGTGGCGGAATATGTTTTCCATCACCACGACCGACGCATCCACGTTCATCCCCGCCGACAACGCCAGGCCACCGAGCGAAATCAGGTTTAAGTTCATGCCCGTTATCTTCATCATGATGAAGGCCAGGATCATGCTGAGCGGAATTTCGATGGCCGCGGTCACTACGTTGCGAAAGCTACCAATGAAAAAGAAAAGCACGATCACCGCGAGCATCGCGGCGATGGCCACCTCGTGGAACACGTTACTGACCGCTGACTGAATGAACTCCGACGGGTCCACCAGCACGCGGTACTGCACGTCTTTGGGCATCGTCGGCATCAGCTCGTGGACCACGCCGAGCAGCTCTTCCGACATGCGTTTCACGTTACCGCCAGGCTTCGGGGTGGCGAACAAAATCAGACTAGGGGCACCGTTGGTTTTAAACGTGCGCGAATCACGGGTCTTGGGGCCAAGTTCGATGCGGGCGACGTCACCCAAATGGACCATGCGGCCCGCCGGGGTTGGCAACG
>JAYUBV010000153.1:0-2245 GCA_043740655.1 Pseudomonadota bacterium
CGTTGGCGAAGTCGGGAAAATTTCCCAAACCGATCGTGATAGAGATCGTGGCCGCCGGAAAGTTTTGGCCCGCCGAGGATTACCACCAGCACTACTATAGGAAAAATCCGGTCCGGTATAAATACTACCGCTACCGCTCGGGACGCGACGAGTTCTTGGAATCCATTTGGAAGAAGCCGACGAAGTAAGTATAACTGCCTTATGAACAGCAACTTGAACATCATCAGTCCCAAATCGCTCGAAAAACAGTTGAAGCTCGTGGAAGGGCGCATGGGGGCGCTCGAAGCGGAGATCGCGGATCTGCAGAAGATCAAAGAGGCGTGCCTCGTGCTGTTAGGCAGCGCCCCGCAGACGGAGCCCGTGGAAATCGAGGCCTCGGCCCCCGCGCCCAAGTCTAAAAAAAAGACGCCGAAGTCCGAGGAACAGGAGACCGCTTCCTCCTCCGACTCCCCCGACGACGAGTCCGAAGAAAACGCCGCCGTTAATTGATGGTGGCAACCAAAGCACAGAAGGCCGGATTTACCTTAGGGGCCGGCTCGCTGCTGCTTTTTTTCCTCGCCCTGCTTTTTCCGAACGGGGCGGAGGCAATTTACGGTCGCGGTATCTACCCCTACATTGGCAAGACGCTAAGTGCGGTAAGCCGATTTTTCCCCTTCTCGCTGACGGATCTCGCCTTCACGCTCATCCCGATTCTTTTAATCGTGTCCTTCATGCGCGGTTACCGGCGTTCCGGCGCGGCGACGGGGCTACTCAATGCGTTGGCGACGGCCGGGGCCACCTACGCCCTTTTCCTATTCGCCTGGGGATTCAACTACGCGCGATCTCCGCTGCATACGCGACTCAATACGGTTGGGGCGGTGGACGCCGCGACGCGCAAAAGAGTCTACACCGAGGCGGCGAAGATTACGCGGGATCTGCGCAAAAAACTGTCCGCCCCGACCGGCTGCTTCGACTTTACACTGGATATGCCGAGTCTCGATCGTGACGTCGTCGCCCAACAGCGCCGCCTCTTTGACGCCATCAAGACGACTTACGTGGTGAACGGTCCGGTGAAGAGGCGATTCTTCGGCGAGCTATGGTTAAGCCTGGGCAACTCCGGCATTTACGGGCCGTTTACCGGAGAAGCGAACGTATCGTTTCCCCTCGCCCCGGGTGAAGGCCCCTTCATCCTCGCCCACGAACGCGCCCACTTAAACGGATTTGCCTCCGAGACCGACGCCAACCTCATCGCGTTTCTCACCACGTGGGGCTCAATCGACCCGGCGATGCGGTACTCCGGCTGGCTGGTGTTCTGGAGTTACACCCCCGAAGCCGAATGGGCTCCGGCGAAACTTCCCGAGGCGGTGATTCGGGACCTGCTCTGCATCCGCCTCTTCTGGCGCGACCGCACCGTGTCGGCGGCCAAACTGGTCGACGGCGTTTACGGTACATTCCTAAAGATGCAGGGACAAAAGCAGGGGCTCAAAAGTTACGGAGAGACCACCGAGGTTATCCTGCGCGCCTTCGCCAAAAATGGAATCAAGCTGACCTCCCCCAGCTATGGTTTAATTCCCTAATGCGTCACTTCGTTCTTGCCTTGGTCCTCCTCGCCGGCTGCGGATCGAAAGCGGTGCGCTTCGAGCGGGAGCCCGGCTCGATGCCGCGTAAAGCAGCTATCCTGTTCGTGCCGGGCTTCTACGGCAGCGCCCTGGCGGATGTGCAGACGGGCGAACGCGTTTTCGCTTCGGTGTGGAGTGCCGCATTCAGCAACACGCCGCTGGCGAACACGGTCCCCGACCTAGGCGTACCCGAGGCGCGAAAGTTACGGTCCGACGGCGTGCTCGAATATCTGCGCGTGGTCCCGCCGCTGTTCTCCTTCGACATTTACGGCGGCAGCCTGGGTTTTCTCCGCGACAAGTTTGGCGACAAGGCCGACATCGTACCGTTCGACTACGACTGGCGGCAGGAGCTTTCGCAGTCGGCAAAAGAATTGGGGTTACTCGTCAATAAGTTGCGCGCGGACGGCGCTACGAAGATCGCCATCGTCTCCCACAGCCTGGGCGGACTGGTCACCGCGTATTACCTGCGCGAAACGGAGAACGACGCCACGCCCATCGTCGCCGCCGTCATCGGGGGAACACCGTTTAGCGGCGCTGCCCACGCCTTTCGCAACTTACAGCACGGCACCTCTCTCGGCTGGTCCAAGACCCCGCTAGCGGCCGTGTCTTTAGGAACTTTCCCCTCGATGTACGATCTGGTTCCGGTG